>DASSJP010000560.1:0-4153 GCA_035691165.1 Rubrobacter sp. | reverse complement strand
AAAGGGTGTCAACGAAAAAGCCAGTCAGCTTGTCAGCTTTTCCTCGAACGGCGTCGCCCACTCTCACGAAGCGATACCCAAGCGGCGGGAGCTACTCATCTCGACCTGCAGTCGCTCACCTCACGTCCTTGCTGACATGCTGATGAGCGGAGGCCGCAAGGCCCGAAGCGTGTTGAATTGCTCTCTCACGCGTTCATCTCGTACAGGGCGAGGAGGCCTTTGAGGGTCAGATCAGGGTCGAACTCCTGGATCTCACGGCAGTAGGGTACGATGACGCCCGCCTGGCCGCCGGTTGCGACGACCCTGACGTCGTCCTCACCAAGCTCGTCGCGGGAGCGTCGTATCAAGGCATCGACCGCGCCGGCGTAACCGTAGATGAAACCGCTGCGGATGGAGTCGGGGGTATTGGTGGCTATGACCCTCGGCGGTTTTTCTTCGAGGTCCACGCTCGGGAGCTTGGCCGTCCTGGAGACGAGCGCCTCGAGGGAGACGTAGAGGCCAGTGAGTATGGCGCCACCGAGGTAACATCCTTCGCCGTTCACCGCCTCGACGGTCGTCGCAGTGCCGATGTCCACGATGATCGCAGGGAAACCGTATTGCCTCCCCGCCGCAACGGCGTTGACGATCCTGTCCGCCCCGACCGCTCTCGGGTCGTCGTAGCGATTGTCGAGGCCGGTCTCCATCTCCGCGGTCACCCCGTAGAAGGGCACCCCGAAGTCCTCCGCGGCGAGGTTGCGGTATGAGCTCGTGAGACCAGGTACGACGCTGGAGACGATCATCGCGCTCACGTCCTCCAGCCGCAACCCCTCCAGTGCGAGGAGCCCGGCGCAGAAGACGGCGAGCTCGTCGGCCGTGCGATGCACCTCCGTTGCGATGCGCCAGTGTCCCCGCGGCTCTTCCTCGTCGAAGAGCCCGAGGACCGTCTGAGTATTCCCGACGTCCACAGCCATCAACAAAGCGTTTCAGCCTCCCCGAATATCCGGATTCCGCCGTCTTCCACGAGCAGCTCACCGACCACACCGCGCCCCGGAATATACAGTTTCGAATCCAGGTCCGCGAGCCCCGTGAGGTTGAAAGCGCGCATGACCCCCCTGTGAGGCACCTGAAGCTCGGGCTCCTCGATGGTCTCCTCTCCGAACAGCAGCACGTCTATATCCAACGTGCGCGGGGCCTTCTCGCCGGCCTCGCCACGCTCGCGCCCGAGCGCGGCTTCGATCCCCTGGCAGTAGCGGAGAAATTCGGTTGCCGGAAGATCACAGTCCAGCCCGACAACGCAGTTCAGATAATCCGGCTGCTCCTCATCTACCTCGACAGGCACCGTCTCGTAGACCTTCGACGTACCTGTGACCCTCATCTGCGGACCCCGCCGCAAGGCGGCTACAGCGGCCCGCAGGTACCGAAGGCGGTCGCCCAGGTTGCTCCCCAGGCTGACGAAAGTCCGGCTCACCGCCGGAAGGCGCGGGTGACCGTAACGCCCGAGGCCGCGCGCCCTTCTAGTTCCCTGGTGGCTCCGATCACGACCTCATGGACAGCGGGGAACCCGTCAAGAACGAGCTTTCCGGCCTCCTGGATGCCGGCCTCGACCGATCCCAGCTCGTTCCCTTCGAGGACCCCGACGACACGGCCGAGGAGATCCTCGTGATCCAGAACCGCCGAAGGCTCGTCCGTGTCGCGCACCTCATACTCGTAATCCAGGTCAACGAGAATCGTCAGATCCCGTCCTCCGACACGTCCATCTACCTCCAGCGACCCCACCCGTCCCCGGAACGACATCTGGTTTCCCGCAGCCTCAGCTTCGGTCTCGCCCACGGTCTCGGGTCCCGGCTCCTCACCGATCCTTCGCAAGACCTCCCCGCGGACCGTGGCAGGGTCTACGCCGAGGTTGGAGAAGATTCGGGCAGCGACGCCCTCACCCTCCCTTATCAGACCGAGCAGGATGTGCTCGGTTCCCATGTAGTTGTGACCGAGCTGCATCGCCTCCCTGAGCGAGAGCTCAAGCACCTTCTTCGAGCGTGGCGTGAACGGCACCCGGTCCGTGGCTCCCGCTTCACCGTAGCCGACGACGCTTGCGACCTGCGCTCGCACGGCCTCCAGTGTAACGTCAAGCGAAACGAGAACCTGGGACGCAACACCCTCACCCTCGCTCACCAGCCCGAGCAGAATGTGCTCCGTTCCGATGTAGTTGTGGTGGAAGCGCCCAGCCTCCTCCTGCGCGAGCACCATGACCCTGCGGGCCAGCTCCGTGAATCTCTCGAACATGCCTTCGAACCTCCTGCGCACCCCTGTGAACGTGCTCAGTCTAGCGCGTTCGGTCTCCCTTCGACCGCTCTACGTCCGAAGCACGGCTTCCGCGATCGCGAGCGCGTCGCGGTTGGCGCGCACGTCGTGCACGCGGAAGTACCTGGCTCCCTTCTCGTAAGCGAGAACCGTGGTAGCAACGGTGCCGAAGACGCGCTCACTCGCCTCATCTACGCCCGTGATCATCCCTATAAACCTCTTGCGCGAGGCCCCGACGAGGACGGGGAAACCAAGATCCACGATAACGTCCAGATCCCGCAGGAGCGCCAGGTTATGCTCCAGGTTTTTCCCGAAGCCGATGCCGGGGTCCACGATGACGTTCTCTGGCCTGACGCCAGCCAAGATGGCGAACTCGGCCCTCCGCGCGAGGAACTCCCTTACCTCGCGCACCACGTCTTCGTAGCTCGGCTCCTCCTGCATGGTCTTCGGCTCGCCCTGCATGTGCATCAGGACGATGGGGCATCCTGCCTCAGCCACGACGGAGGCCATGCGAGGATCCCCGTGCAGCGCGGTGACATCGTTGATGACGCAGGCTCCGGCCTCGAGGGCCGCCTTCGCGGTTTCGGCGCGATAGGTGTCTATGGAGATCACGGCCTGCGGATTGACAGCGAGTATTCTCTCGATCACGGGTATGACGCGCCTGACTTCCTCCTCCTGCGGGACCGGGTCGGAGCCGGGACGGGTGGACTCTCCCCCGACGTCTATGATCCCTGCCCCCTCATCGAGCATGGTCGCGGCGTGGTTGGCTGCGTGTTCCGGGTCCAGGAAATCCCCGCCGTCGGAGAAGGAGTCGGGGGTGACGTTGAGGATACCGACGAGGACGGGGCCGGGACCTGTGGCCCCGGCCCCTGGGACGTTCCGGGCCGCGTTTGTGCGGCTCATCTAGTCCTGGTAGCTACCCCTGTAGCGGCCGTCGGAGTCGGGGAGCGCGCCGTTCGGCGAGATGCTGTCTACGGCGTACTCATCGATCAGGCGCTTCAGGTGCTCTGCGTCAACGGTCTCGTACTCGATGAGCTCCGCCGAGAGCTTGTTCAGGAGCTCTCGGTTCCTGACCAAGAGGTCCTCTGCGGTGTCGTATGACTCGTCGACGATCCTGCGGATCTCCTTGTCTATCTGGAAGGCGATCTCATCGGAGTAGTCGGGCTGGTTGTTGAAGTCGCGGCCCATGAAGACCTGTCCCTGCTGGTGCCCGAGCGCCATCGGGCCGAGCTTCTCGCTCATCCCGAAGCGGGTGACCATCTGCCGCGCCGTCTGCGTCACGCGCTCGAGGTCGTTGGAGGCCCCGGTGGTGATCTCGTCGAAGACCACGCTCTCCGCGGCCCTGCCTCCGAGCATCATCGCGAGCTGCGCCATGAGCTGGCCCCGGCTCATCATAAAGCGGTCCTCGGTGGGAAGGCTCATCGTGATGCCGAGCGCCTGGCCGCGCGGGATTATGGTGATCTTGTGTACGGGGTCGGCCTCGGGAAGGAGCGCGCCGACGATGGCGTGTCCCGCCTCGTGGTAGGCGGTGATCTCCTTCTCCTTCTCGGAGATGAGGCGCGTCTTGCGCTCGGGACCGGCGATCACACGGTCAACGGCCTCCTCCATCTCGGCCATGTCGATCTGGTCCTTGTCGTGACGCGCCGCAAGAAGCGCCGCCTCATTGACGAGGTTCGCAAGGTCCGCTCCGGTGAAGCCCGGAGTCCCCCTGGCGAGCGTATCTATGGTGATATCCGGACCGAGGGGCTTGCCGCGGGTGTGGACCCTGAGGATCTTCTCCCGTCCAGGCAGGTCGGGCCTGTCTACCACGATCTGGCGGTCGAAACGACCAGGCCGCAGCAGCGCGGGGTCGAGGATGTCGGCGCGGTTGGTCGCT
>DASSJP010000559.1:0-2624 GCA_035691165.1 Rubrobacter sp. | reverse complement strand
CGGATATAGGGTGCAGTCAGGGGCACAGCGAGCACTCACTGCTTCGACGCCTGTACCCATCGCTTCCACCAAGGCTTCTACGCCACCCGACTTGTCCAGACTTCTGGTATAGTGTAATATTAGTTACAAGAACGCGGCTATTGCTTCTGCCCGGGTGCTTTGTTCGCGTGTCGTTTGCAAGCGACCCTGGTTGTCCCGGGAACTGCATCCCCGGCCGCTTGCCCGACTGGATGGAGGCCAACATGTCCGCCGGATCAAGTGAGGGTGTCCCAAGGCAGGTTCCTGCCGATTCGACGAATCCGGTGGAGACGCGCGGCGAGCGCTTTCGCCGCAAGGCTCACCGGACTGGTCTGTACCTCTACGCGTTCTTCACGGTCGCGCTGCTCGTCTGCCTGGTCGCGCTGGCGGTTGCCAACACGCATCAGGTCGAGTTCAGCTGGGTGGTCGGTTCGTCTACGGTGTCGCTCGTCTGGATCGTCATCTTCTCCGCCATCCTCGGCTGGTTACTTGGGATCGTCACCAGCGCGGTCTTCCGCTGGCGCACGCGGGCGCGGCGCCACCACTGACGCACCTCTTCTGCGGGACCTGGCTGCGCACGTCGTGCCTTGCACACCTGTTCCGCCGGGACGCGGCCTGACTCAAAGCCTTCTTGAGCAGTTCGCCGTCAGATCTCCTGTTCAAGAACAGCACCCTCTTGCTGCATAATGTGATATACTAGTTACATAATATATTTTATGTTTCTGGAAGGTGCTAAGAGATGAGCCACGTCATGCTCGTAGAGGATCACGCTTGTTTCCGCCAGGCTCTCGGAATGGCGTTAAGGCGGTATACGGATTTCGGGATCAGCACCCGGGCGGGATCGCTAGTAGAGGGCCGCACTTGCCTCTCTGCTGACAAAGCGGAGCAGATCGACGCCGCGATAATCAACATCAGATTGCCCGACGGGAACGGAGCGGACCTGATCGCTGAGATCGGGGTGCTGCGAACGGCCGTGAGCCGTATCCCGATGATGGCGCTCACTGTGATCCGGGACCCAGAGCTCCACGATCGGTGGCGGAGTCTTGGAGCGGTAGAGGTGGTGAGCAAGGCGGCCTCTTCAGTGGATTTCCTTGCCGCGACGAGGCGCCTGCGGCGACAGCGAGAGGCCGTACATGAGGATCAGCGGGTCTCCGACATCGTCAACCGGGATCTATTTCGGCAAGCGAGTATCCGCTCCAAGTGGACCGATGACCCGGTCTGGGCAAGGAGTCATAGAAGGGAAGTGCTTCCCTTAGAAGGCAGTAGCGACGGAGGTAGATAGACGATGAGCGGAACAATTTATACTTCTCAGCGCAAAGATCGAATGGGAGAGGCTCCTGAGCTTATCTCGGGTTACTTTGCCCGAATCGACATGGGCAAGCTCTTGACCCACCAGGAGGAGATAGACCTCTCCAAGAGGGCCAGGAAGGGTGACAAAGCTGCCCGCAAGAGACTCATCGAGAAGAACCTGAGGCTTGTTGTCTCTATAGCCAAGAAGTCGCGTGGGCATGGTCTGTCCTTCGAAGATCTGATCCAGGAGGGCAACATCGGTCTTATGACGGCGGTTGGGAAGTTCGACTCCGACAGGGGCTTCCGCTTCTCTACCTATGCTACGTGGTGGATACGTCAGGCTGTACAAAGGGCGGTTGCTGACAAGGGGAGGACCATAAGGGTTCCCGTCCACATGGGCGAGAAGATCCGCAAGATGGCCCGCACCTACAACGAGCTTTCGGCTGAGTTGGAGCGGGCCCCTTCGGATGAGACGGTGGCCGAGAGACTCGGATGGAGCGTGGAGGACCTCCGGGAGGTCAAGGACGCCATGCCGGGCGCTACCACAAGCCTCAACCAACCTCTCACCTCGGATGAAGATTCTTCAGAGCTTGGGGAGCTTGTCGAGGACAAGCGCAGCCCGGACACGCTCGCTACGGTCATTAGCGAGATGGAGAGCTCTCAGCTTGGGGAAGCCATAGCTGGGCTTCCGGAGCGATACCGGTATGTGCTAGTGCGTCGTTACGGTCTTGATGATAAGGATCCAGCCACACTTGCCGAGCTCGGCGATGAGCTTGAGCTCTCCCGCGAGCGGGTAAGGCAGCTGCAGTTGCAGGCCGTGGCACGGCTGAAGAGTGGGGAGTTCGGCTGTGCACTCCGCGCCGCCTACAGTGGCGGGTTGCGCGAGGATTGATCTTCATGGAAGCGTTCTGGTGTGTGAGCGCATTCGAAGGAGCTGATGCTGAAGGTGTTGGACGCCGTTGATCGCGGGATGGCTCGCAAAGGCGTAGCGCACACCCGTGAGGCGCTCGACGAGGCCATCCCGGATGCGCTCTCATCAGTCCGTAGCGGGATGGTTTTCGCACTGCGGCTACGAGTCACGGGATCTATACTCATGAACACCGCTGTCAGTGGCACTTGGACAGGCCACTGGGCGTACTGGATTGGGCCTATAGCGGGAGCCGTCTTGGGAGCGTTGCTGTACCGCTACGTGAGGGCCGCCGATCCTCCGACAGTCGCCGGTAAGAACACCTTAGTTCCAGATAGTCTTCCCAGGACGACTTCCGAGAACCCTAAAGGTGAACTTCGCAGGAATGGCAAATGCGGATGTTCTTCCA
>DASSJP010000558.1:0-4432 GCA_035691165.1 Rubrobacter sp. | reverse complement strand
CAGGCGGCGGAGACTCCGACAAAGGTTCCGGCGAGTCGAAGAACGACTCATCGTCATCCGAGGGCTCGGACTCCTCTCAGGGCTCACCGTCTGAGGGCTCATCGTCTGGGGGCTCACCGTCTGGGGGCTCACCGTCTGAGGGCTCAGCGGGCTTCGCCAAGGTCTGGGGTGCCGTGGTCTCCACAGCCCTAATCGTGGGCGGCACCCTTGGCCTCTACCGGCTTTTCCGACGCATCGACTGGCTCTGAGCTGAAGGTCAAGCCCGGCATGGGCGAGGGCTACGACTGGGTCGAGTGCGCCGCCGGCTGGCAGGTTCCGCACTACGCCGAGAGCGTTGGGTGACGATACGTAGGACAGCGCGGCGGCCCGGTCGGCCGGTGGTCGCATGATCATCGAGCGCCGCCTTCTTTCCGAGGGCACCGCGCCTCCGACGACGACCTCCGTTGCGCTCGGTTCGAGGATCGGAGGAGGTCACGGATCGCGGACGGAGAGCCCGGGTGTGGGGGTGGCTCGGGCTCTCCGACTCGAGGGAATCACCGTGGATGACCTGAGGGGTCGCGCGCGCCGGAGCCGCAGCCCGGCGTCCGGCCGAGGCCGGGCTTGACGCTCAGTTCGTCTCGACTTCCAAGCCTCCGAGCATGCCACTCGATTGGTGGTACTTGCAGAAGAAGACTTGGGTACCGGAATCGGGGAAGACCACGGTCACGGTGATCGAACCATCCGCCGGAACATCCATGTCGATGTTCTGATCGGGAAGGCTGAAGTTGTGCAGGGTCGAGGACTCGTTGCTCAGCGTGAGCTTGAGGGTGTCGCCTGCGTGAGCCGTGAACACGGTCGGATTGAAGTAGAAGCTGTCGACCTCGACCTCTTCCTGCCCGCCGCCCGACACGTCCTTCGTGCCGTGGTCATTCGCGGTCTGGCCGTCCAACGTGATCGTTCCGGACGAACCTTCGCCCCCTCCAATTCCCGAGGAGGAGTCGGATCCCGAGCTCGATGAGCACGCGGCCATCAGCACCGCGATCGTCATGATGCCGGCTACTGCAAGCCGCAGCCTGTTCCGATCCCTCATGGTCACCCCTTTCGATCGGCCGATATGCGTCGACACCGCTGGGTCTACGGGCGAGAGGACTTCGGGGTTCACGGGCTGTGAAATTTCATCCGGCGGAATGATCGCCCTGGCGATCGGCAGATCGACGCCGCCCTTAAGGCAGAAGTTCAGGCTCTTGGCGGGTCGGCCTGTCGTCCCCCCATGCGGATGATCGCATCTAGTGTGGATGGGTCCCCGCGCCAGTGATCAGCGAGGACTGACCGATCAGTGCGTCTGAGGACGTGGCGCAAGACCAAGGCAGCCACGATCGCGTCGTCCAGCGGTCCGACCACCGGGAGGAACTCCGGGATCAGGTCGATGGGCGAGATGAGCCACCCCAAGGCGAACCAGAGCCATGCCTTGCTGCTCCTTGAGACACGGGGGTCGCCGAGCAAGCCCCGGAACAGAACGATGAGGTTGGGGAGGAGCGTTGATAGCTCGCGGGCCTGGGACCTGCGACCGAGGGCATAGAGGACACCGATGGCCATCAGCCACAAGGTAAGAGCCACAGCGACGCCGATGAGCAGTCCGCGAAACACGCCGACATCAGACTACGTGAGGCCTCGATCGAGATGGCCGGTTCGCCGTTTGGGGTTCGCGGTGAATATTGACGGCGTCAGCACGCCGAAGGGTGGGTCCTCTCGTCCCCGGGCCGAACAGCCCGGAGTGAGCCAAGGGAAGGGATCGAGACTGTATGGGAAAGAGGCGACGCTGCCCCTTCCTCGGGAGGTGTTCACGATGGCACGCCGCATCGTCGGATCGTTGCTTGTCCTCGCGCTCGGTCTGGTCGGCTCCATGGGCATGGCCTTAGCCGGCGACGACAGGGGGGTCCATCGCAGCGGTCATGGGACGTTGGGCAGCCCCTGGAGGCTCGAACCCCAAGACGAGGGTGCTCGGATCGAGGTCGACTTCGAGGTCCGGACGCCCGCCTCACATCAGGCCTGGACCGTCGCGCTCAAGGACGACGGCAACGTGTTCTTCCGCGGAACTCGCGCAACCGAGTCTGATGGCGACTGGACGTGGAACGGGACGTCGCCGACCACTCCGGTAGTGACCGAATCGTTGCTAAGGCAGTCAGCAAGGTGACGGGCGAGGTGTGCCAAGGGGCTGTCAGCATCTGAGGGAGAGCTAACCGACAGTCCGGCTAGCGGTCGTGCTCCCGCAGCATGCCGACGAGCACCGCCCGCAGCGTCCGGTCCTCCTCGCAGCCGATCAGCAACTCGGCGAAGGTCCGTGAGTCCCACTTCCGGGCCAATCTGTCAGCACCAGCCTTCACAGGGCACGCGATTCCACGTTGTTCTCTCGTAGGCGACGCTCACCATCCAGGAGCCCGTCGTGAAGTCCTTCGGTAGAGCCAGGGCTTCGCGGCGCTGCTCGCGTGTGAGGACGGGTTCGAGCGTAAGCGTCTCGTTTCTTCTGCCGATCCGGTCGGCCCGCTCGAAGTCCGGGAGCATGAGGACGTGGATCAGCTCGGCGCGGGGAGCCGGGCCGAGTGCGTCTAGCCGGGGTCGGCGCTCGAGCTCATCGAGCCTCATCGCCAGAGGTACGATCGACAACCCACACCCCAGCTGGACGTCCTGCTACGACGGCTAGCTGCCCGTAGGCCCTGTACCCTCATCCTCGGCTGTGCCACCAGCGTGCGCCTTCCCGGCGGCCATGTGCTTCAGCGCGTTGGCCGGCGGCCCTCCGCCGTGGCCGACGGAGACCATCGGCTTGCCGCAGTCGCTGTGAGCGGCCGTTTGAATCTGGGCAGGGGTACCGTTCGCGGCGACTGTGCTTACGTAGTCGCCGTGCGTCCAGTTGCCTGGGAGGGAGGAGACCGCCGTGAGATCACAGGATCCGGCTTGGTGGAACCGTTCAATCGGCCCGCCGTGGACGCCCGCATCCTGCTCGTTCCCCTCCGACTTGTCGTCTCCAGCGCCAGCGAAGACGCTGGCTGATGCGATGCCCGCCAGGGCGAGGACGAACGTGACCCCGAACGCAAGAACGCCTCGTCTCGCTCGACTCACAAGTCCTCCTTCAGACTCGTCAAGCGTGGGTTGGTTCGGGTTGCCCGTCAATCGACCGATAGGCCATTTCGTAAGCCGGACGACCTACTACGCTGCTAGCTGCATCTCTGCGGAAGGGTGTCGAGGCTGGCCGAGGATTCGCGGAGGGGGGCGACAGGGAGCATGAGTACGTGGAGAAGCTCGGCGCGGCGGGCGGGGCCGAGGAGCATCGAGGCGTTCCCGGATACGACGTTCGAGCCCATCTGGCCGCACCTATTCGGGCTTCCTAGCCACGACCAATAGGTGCCCGCTTGCCCCCAACAGCGTTGACTCTGTTTCGACAGCTTCGGCGACGCGAAGTACCCGCTCGCGGACGTCGGGCTCCTCAAGCTTGTCCTGAAGAAGCCACCCTGGTCCCTCGATACCGAAGATTGCCTGGAACGTGAGACCTACGTCCTCGACCTCTTCATGGAGTTCGTCGGGATGATGGAAGTAGGCCGTCGTGAACCATTCCGCCCGGTTGGTCGGGTTCCGATGTTGCCCCTCTGCGAGGTCGCGCTCGACGATTGCGTCGAACGAGGAGTCGCCCAGCCACCCGTTCACCAGACCATCGAGTAGGGCGACGAACCTGCTGATGGCGGCCGCCGCGAGAACACCGCCCGGTCTTAAGACACGCCTCCCTTCCTCGAGCGCACGGATGCGGTCGGTCCGATCCGTGAGGTGGTAGAGCGGCCCCAGCATCATGACTGCGTCCTGCGACGAGTCTTCGACGGGGAGATCGCGAGCGTCGCCGAGTGCCGTCGTAAACCGAGCTGCGGACGCCATCGTCGCCTGCTCGACATGGAGAGCCACGGCGTCGATGAGGTGAACGCGATATCCCAGATCAGCCAACCACGAGGCATATGCCCCGGGACCTCCGCCTACGTCGAGTACGGTCGCTGGAGGAGGAGGCAGGAACCGCTGCAGGAGTACCTTCGTTCTCGCGAACTCGATGGCAGACGTTCCCTTGCCCAGCCGATCCCGTTCGTACCCGGTGCCGTAGTGCTCGGCGAGAGGGCCGTCGCTCATCCGCTTACGGTATCCCTCCGGGGCTGTGCACACTCGACCGGCCCCCCATGTACGTTCCCGTCGCGTGACCGGCGTCACCGTCGTCGGCGTCCGCAGCCCTCTCGTCGCCCCCTCGAGGCGTACGCCAATTGCGGACTCCCATCGCGCCTTTCGAGAGCGGTTCGCCGCTCCTCAGGGCGTCAGCTCGTGCGTCGCCTCGATGTTCCCGTTGACGTCGACAGCCCGGAATCGGATGTTGCTTCCGGCGGCGAGGAAGAACGGCCCCGCGTACCGCTGCCAGGGACCGAGA
>DASSJP010000557.1:0-3398 GCA_035691165.1 Rubrobacter sp. | reverse complement strand
GACGGCGGGTGCGATCTCCTGCGGCTCGGCGAGGCGTCCGAGCGGCGTCGATGAGAGCCACACTTCTGCCCACTCCGACTTGGACATCCCGAGCTCCGTGAGCGGAGTCCTTATGTAGCCCGGCGAGACGCTGTTGACCCTGACGCCGCGCGACGCCCATTCCCCAGCGAGGGACTTGGTCAGCGTGATCACCCCCGCTTTGGAGGCGTTGTAGGCGGCCTGGGGCTGAGGGTGGTTCGAGATGATGCCTGACATCGAGGCGATGTTGACGATGGAGCCAGATCCCCGTTCGAGCATCGCTTTCCCGACCTCGCGGCAGCACCAGAACACGCCGGTGAGGTTCACTGAGATGACGGCGAGCCACTCCTCGTCAGGGACCTCCTCCGAGGGGATGTTGTGGACGATCCCGGCGTTATTGACGAGCACGTCTATACGGCCATGCTCTTCGATGACCGTCTCCACCATGCGCCGCACGGAGGCGGGGTCGGTTACGTCGGTGTGGACGAACGTGCCTTCGAGCTCCTCAGCGGCTTCCGGACCTGTCTCGTCGTTGACCTCGGCGATGACCATCTCCGCGCCGGCGCCGTGGAGGGCCCGTGAGATTGCAAGCCCCAGGCTCTGCCCGCCGCCGGTGACCACCGCGACCCTGTCCTGCAAGGAGAACTCTTCCATCTCATCCCTCCGTTCTGTCGCTCAAAACAGCGTGTAGCCCCCGTCCACAACGAGGACGGAGCCTGTCATGAAACTGGAGGCGTCACTCGCAAGGTAGACGATGCTCGGACCAAGTTCATCCGGTGTGGCGTAGCGTTGCATGGGAGTGTCCTCGATCCAGTGCCGCCGGAACCGCGGCTCGTCCACAGGGGCCATAGCCGTCTTGACGTAGCCGGGAGCCAGGGCGTTCACGCGCACGTTGTGCGGAGCCCACTCCGCAGCCAGGGACTTTGTCAACTGGTGGACCGCGGCCTTGGAGGCGTTGTATGCGGGCTGCCACTGCGGACGGTTGACTATCATCGCGGAGATCGAACCGATGTTGATGATGGTGCCGTCGCCGTTTTCGATCATTCGTCTCCCAACTGCCTGGGCGCAGTGCCAGAGCCCGTGCACGTTGACGTCGAAGACGGCGTTCCACTCTTCCAGCGGCACCTCGGCAGCGGGCCTGTGGTAGCACACGCCCGCGTTGTTCACCAGGATATCCACCGGCCCGAGGTTTTCCGTCACCTCGTCCAGAGCCCTGTCTACCTGGGCTGGGTCGGTCACGTCGAGGTCCACGGCGATAGCTTTGCCGCCGATCTCCTGCGCAACCGCCTCGGAGCGCTCACGGGTACGGGCCGCCAGCGCGACGCCCGCGCCAGCCTCTGCGAGCGCCTTCGCAAACGCTTCGCCGAGGCCCGTGTTACCGCCGGTCACGACGGCGGTCTTGCCGGTGAGATCGAAAGCGTCGAGAACGGACACCGGATCAATCCTCCCTATTTGAGACGCCGTGGGGAGTTCGAACTCCCCACGGCATAGTTCGCTAACCGAAAATGACGGTGTAGGTTACCGCGCCGAGTGTGCCGCCGATAATGGGAGCGACGACAGGGATCCAGGAGTACCCCCAGTCGTTGCCACCCTTGCCAGGTATGGGTAACACGGCGTGGGCGATGCGAGGCCCTAGGTCGCGCGCGGGGTTGATGGCGTAGCCAGTGGGACCGCCCAGAGAGAGCCCGATGCCGAGGACGAGCAACCCGACCAGGAGCGGGTTCACGCCCGTCGCAATGACAGCCGAGAGGTCTCCAGGGATGGCACTGGCGTTCCCGACGATGCCCAACACTCCGAATACAAGCACGAAGGTGCCTATGATCTCCGTGATGATGTTCGCCGGAGTATTATAGATCGCCGGAGCGGTACAGAAGACGCCGAGCTTGAGACCTGCGTCCTCGGTCTCTCCCCAGTGCGCCAGGTAAGCCAGGTACACGATGACGCCGCCTGTAAAAGCGCCGAGGAACTGGGAGATAATGTAGCCTGGCACCTGGACCCAGTCGAACTGGCCGGTGACGGCCAGAGAGATGGTCACGGCGGGGTTGATATGGGCGCCTGAGAACTGGCCGACGCAGTAGACGGCGACCGCGACTGCCATCGCCCATCCGAACGTAATGACGATCCAGCCCGAGTTCTCGGCCTTGGAGTTCCTGAGAAGCACCCCGGCCACCACGCCGTCGCCGAGGATGATCAGGATCATGGTGCCGAAGAACTCTCCGAGATATGCTTGCATCAATCCCTCCCTTCTAGAAAGGCCGTCCGGCCGCAACGTCGCACGGCGCTTCGAGGTAGCCCTTCATCTCGTCGTCGAGCTTCAGGAGCGTGATGGAGAAGCCGGCCATCTCCAGCGAAGTCATGTAGTCCCCGATGTATGGCATACGCCAGACCTGGATACCCTCGCGGTCGAGCACGTCGGCGACGCGGGCGTAGGCGACGTAGAGCTCCATCAGCGGCGTGCCGCCCATGCCGTTGACCATCACGGCGACCTCGGAGTCTGAGAAGTCCACGGAGTCGCCCAGGATCTTACCTAGCAACTCGTCCACGATCTGGTCAGCAGGCTCGACTTTCTTGCGCTCGATGCCTGGCTCGCCGTGGATACCGATGCCTATCTCCATCTCGTCATCGCCGATGTCGAAGATGGGCTCCCCACTCTCGGGAGGGGTACAGCTCGTAAGCGCCATCCCCATCGAGCGGACGTTCCCGTTGACCCTCTCGGCAAGCTCCTTTATGCCGGCCAGGTCCTTGCCGTCGTCCGCCGCGGCGCCACAGATCTTGTGCACGAAGATGGTGCCCGCGATCCCGCGCCGTCCGCTCGTATACGTCGAGTCCTCGACGGCTACGTCGTCGTTGGTCACGACGTAGTCCGTTTCTATCCCCTCGGCCTCGGCAAGCTCTCCGGACATCTCGAAGTTGAGGACGTCGCCCGTGTAGTTCTTGACGACGTAGAAGACCCCTGCCCCTCCGTCAACGGCTTTGGTAGCCTCCAACATCTGGTCGGGGGTGGGGCTCGTGAAGACGGCGCCTGCGCACGCTGCGTCGAGCATTCCGGGACCGACGTAGCCACCGTGAGTCGGCTCGTGGCCCGAGCCGCCGCCGGAGATCAGGGCGACCTTGCCCTGCACGGGGGCGTCCGCGCGCACGACGACGTTATGCTCGGGGATCAGCCGGATCAGGCCGCCGTGGGCCTTCTCCATACCCCGGAGCATCTCTTCTACGACCCCTTCGGGGGCGTTGATTAGTTTCTTCATCGCGCTCCTTTCGGAGAGATCGAGGCTTGTGGCCCCGATCTCTCCTCTCAATCCTATTCCGCTGCCTCCTGCTCCTCGCGTTCCCAGCCTTTTGCCCTCTCCACGGCCCTGAGCCAGAGCCGGTGTAGCCGC
>DASSJP010000556.1:0-3092 GCA_035691165.1 Rubrobacter sp. | reverse complement strand
GGGGCGCACAGGGGCGATTCTGCCCTTCGTGGCGCCGTCGAACACCTACCCAACCGGCGACGGGGACTACATCGTCATCGGCGCCAACGCCGACACCGTATTCGGACGGTTCGCCAAAGCCATCGGACATCCCGAGTGGGCCGAGAGCGAGAAGTACGCAACCCACCACGCACGCGGCGAGAACCAGAAAAAGCTAGACGATCTGATCTCCGGCTGGACGAGCCAACGAGGCGCGGAAGAGGTACTGGAAGTCATGCGTGAGGCGGGCGTCCCCGCAGGGAAGCTATTCACCGCTGAGGACATGCTCTCGGACGAGCAGTACGCAGCCCGCCAGAACATCGTCGAGGTCGATGACCCTGAGATCGGACCGTTCCCGATGCAGAACGTCGTCCCACGCCTCTCCGAGACGCCGGGAGAAGTCAGGTGGACCGGACCTGCCCTCGGGCAGCACAACGACGAGGTATTCAAAGGGGTGCTCGGTATGAGCGAGGAGGATCTCGCCGGTCTGCGTGAGCGAGGCATCGTCTGATGCGCATAGAAATTGTCGATGTCGGTCCCCGTGACGGCCTCCAGAACGAAGAAACGACCCTCTCACCAGGGGTCCGCGCCGAGCTGTGCGAGAAGCTGGCGGCCGCAGGCGTCCCGCGCGTCGAGGCGGCCAGCTTCGTCAACCCGAAGCGTGTCCCGCAGATGGCCGGAGCGGAAGACGTGATGGCAGCCATCGAGCGTTCCCCGGGCACGACCTACGCCGGCCTCGTTCTCAACGAAAGAGGGTACGAGCGCGCCATCGAGGCCGGGGTGGACGAGGTACGCTACGCCTTCCCCGTCACGGAGACCTTCGCGAAGCGCAACCAGAACACGACCGTCGCAGACGCGACGCAACTGGCTGCGAGGCTCGTCGAGCGGGCGCGGCTCGATGGGGTGCGGGTCTCCATAACGCTCTCAGCCGCGTTCGGAGATCCCTTCGAGGGAATAGTGGAGCCCGAATACGTACTCCAGATAGCCGGCACCGTCGCGCAATCGGTTCCCGATGAGATAGTGCTGGCAGACACCATCGGCGTGGGAGTACCGAGCCAGGTGCGGAAGCTGGTAGAAGGCGTCGCCGCCCACGGCATCACGGTCGGATGCCACTTCCACGACACGCGCAATACAGGCATAGCGAACGCAGCGGCGGCGGTCGAGAGCGGCGTGAAGGTGCTCGACGCCTCCGTCGGGGGCACGGGCGGATGTCCCTTCGCGCCGCGGGCCACAGGCAACATCGCCACCGAAGACCTCGTGTACCTCCTGCACGGAATGGGATACGAGACCGGAATAGACCTAGACGCCCTCATCGAAGTCGCGGAATGGCTCGCCCATCAACTGGGCAAAGAGCTTCCAGGACAGGTCTACAAAGCAGGCAACTTCGTATGAGCTGTCAGCCATCAGCCAGAAAGAAGATGCGTTGTCTCCCGAATCGTAGCAACGGCGGGTTCTGCACTGACACAAAGCCGATGAGTGAGCGGTTCGAACCGAGACGAAAAGCTGACAGCTGAAAGCTTCCGACCGAAGGGAGGAACATGGCGCACAACGTAGCCGTAGACGTCGGTGGTACGTTCACTGACGTTCTGGTCTTCGATGAGGACACCGGCGGGCTGACGGAAGGCAAGGTGCTCTCGACGCCGGAAGATCCCTCGAAGGGGGTGGTTGAGGGCATAGAGGCCGTGTGTGAGAAGGTTGGGATCTCCTTCACCGACCTCCACCTTTTCTTCCACGGCACGACTGTTGTGACGAACATGATCCTGACGAACACGGGCTCGCGGGTCGGCCTCCTGACGACGAGGGGGCACGAGCAGATCCTGCACCTCGCCCGCGCCTGGACGCCGGGCCCGCTCTACGGCTGGATGGCCCTCCAGAAACCAGACCCTCCTGCCGATCCGACCGACACCGTCGGTATCTCGGAGCGTATGAGCTCGGCCGGTGATGTACTCGAAGAACTCGACGAGAACGAGGTGCGCGAGGCGGTAGAGCGGCTCGTGCAGCGGGGCGTTGAATCGCTCGCCATAGGGTTCCTGAACTCGTACGTGAACCCCGCGCACGAGCAGCGCGCCCGAGACATTGTGCGCGAGGCGTATCCGGAACTCTCCGTCTCCATCTCGGCTGATATCGGGCAGGAGTACGGTGAGTATGAACGGACGCTCACGACGGTCGTCAATACTGCCGTGCAGCCGCGCACTATGCTTTATATGAGGAACTTCGAGAAGTCCATCGACGAGAAGCGGTTCGGCGGCACTCTCTCGATCGTCCGCTCAGACGGCGGGGCGATGAGCACCGAGGCGGTGGCTGCACGCCCGATCCAGATCGCGCTCTCGGGACCATCTGGTGGCGTCACGGGCTCCGCTTACCTGGCGCGTGAGATCGGGGTCCCCGACATCCTGACGTTCGATATGGGCGGTACTTCGACAGATGTCTCACTTTGCCTGGACGGCGAGACGCCTGTTCGACGCGATATCCAGCTCGGGTACTACCAGTTCAAGTCGCCCGCGGTTGACGTGCACAGCGTCGGGGCCGGCGGCGGTTCCATCGCGTTCGTCTCAGCGAGCGGCGCACTGCAAGTTGGTCCCGCCAGTGCCAGCGCTGATCCGGGACCCGCGGCGTACGGGCGCGGCGGCGAGGCCCCGACCGTGACCGACGCGAACGTGGTTTTGCACCGCATCCCGCCGGGCGTGGCGCTCGGCGGTACGCTGGAGATGGACGAGGAGGCTGCGAGGAGGGCCGTGGGGACCATCACCGAGCAGCTCGGGATGGGTGTCGAGGAGGCGGCTGAGGCGATTCTGGAGATCGTCAACGAGAACATGCACGCCGCGCTGCGCGTCGTCAGCGTCGAGCGCGGCCACGACCCCAGGAACTTCGGGCTGGTGGCTTTCGGCGGGGCTGGGCCGATGCACGCGAGCGCCCTGGGGCGCCTGATCCGGTCTCGCTCCGTCATCGTGCCCCCGACGCCGGGCGTGATGAGCGCGTTCGGTTTCCTCTCATCGGATATCCAGAACGAGTTCCCGGAGACTTATCTGCGCGTAGCCGAGGAGACGCCGGCTCCCGAGCTGAAAGAGACTATC
>DASSJP010000555.1:0-2150 GCA_035691165.1 Rubrobacter sp. | reverse complement strand
CGCTCCATGTACTCGGACATGTCGAGACGGATCATGGAGTCCTGGTTGCCGAAGAGATATTCGGCGAGCGTCCTCGCGAGCTCGGTCTTGCCGACCCCGGTCGGGCCGAGGAAGACGAACGAGCCGCTCGGGCGGTTCGGGTCCTTGATGCCGGCGAAGGTGCGCCTTATGGAGCGGGAGACAGCCTTTATAGCCTCCTCCTGCCCGACGACGCGCCCGTGCAGCGATTCCTCCATCTTCAGCAGGCGAGCGGACTCCTCCTCGGTCATCTTCTTGACCGGGATGCCGGTCCACATCGAGACTATCTCGGCGATCTCGTTCTCACCGATGGAGACGCGCGACTCGGCGTCCCCCTCGCGCCAGGACTTCTCGAGCTCGCGGCGCTCCACGGTGAGCTTCTTCTCGGAGTCCCTCAGGCGCGCGGCCCGCTCGAACTCCTGGCCGTCTATGGCGGCCTCCTTCTCGGCGCGGACCTGGGAGATCTGCTCGTCCAGCTCCTTGTAGTAGGGTGGCGAGGACATGGTCTTGATCCTCATCTTGGACGCCGCCTCGTCGACCAGGTCTATGGCCTTGTCGGGGAGGAAGCGGTCCGCGATGTAGCGGTCGCCGAGCTGAGAGGCGGCCTTCAGCGCCTCGTCGGTGATCTCGATCTTGTGGTGCTCCTCGTACTTCTCGCGCAGGCCCTTGAGGATCAGCTCCGTCTCCTCGACGGAGGGCTCGCCGACCTGGATGGTCTGGAATCTGCGCTCGAGCGCCTTGTCCTTCTCGACGTACTTGCGGTACTCGTCGATGGTGGTCGCGCCGATGACCTGGATCTCACCCCGCGCCAGGGCCGGCTTGAGTATGGAAGCGGCGTCTATGGCGCCCTCGGCGGCTCCTGCTCCGACGAGGTTGTGGATCTCGTCAATAAACAGGATTATGTCGCCGTGGTCGGTGATCTCTTTCATGATCTTCTTGAGGCGCTCCTCGAACTCGCCCCTGTACTTGGAGCCGGCGACCAGAGCACCGAGGTCGAGCGTGTAGACCTCTTTGTCGCCGAGGATCTCGGGCACCTTGCCCTCGGCGATCTCCTCGGCCAGGCCCTCGACGATGGCGGTCTTGCCGACGCCAGGCTCGCCGATGATGACGGGGTTGTTCTTGGTGCGCCGGACGAGGATCTGCATGATCCTCGCTATCTCCTGGTTCCTCCCGATTACGGGATCCAGCTTGTCCTCTTCGGCGTAGGCCGTGAGGTTCCTGCCGTATTGGTCGAGCTGGCGGGTCTTGGGCCGCTTGGCCTCGACCCCGCGCCCGCTGCCGGACTCGCCGCTACCACCCCGGCTGCGGCTGCGGCCGCCTCCGAGCCTCCTGACTACCTCACGCCTCACCTTGTCTGGGTCGACGTCGAGGTTGGAGAGTACGCGGGCCGCGACGCCCTCGCTCTCCCTGACAAGACCGAGCAGGATGTGCTCGGTGCCGATGTAGTTGTGGCCGAGCTGCAATGCCTCCCTGAGCGCCAGCTCCAGCACTTTCTTGGAGCGGGGCGTGAACGGCGCCTGCGCGCCCGTTCCCTCCTCGCCGTAGCCGACGATGCTCTCGACCTGCTCGCGCACCTCGTCGAGGTTAACGTTGAGGGAGTAGAGAGCCTGCGCGGCGACGCCCTCGTCCTCACGCAGGAGACCGAGGAGCAGGTGCTCAGTGCCAATGTAGTTGTGGTTGAAATGACGAGCCTCGTCCTGCGCGAGCACCACGACCTTGCGGGCCCGCTCCGTGAAACGTTCGAACATTAGCGGGATCCTCCTCCGCTCCGAGGGTCCTTCACGGCATCGGGGGTCACGACAATCTGTACTTGTATACGACGGTCAAAGATCGACGGATTACACATCTGTAAAAAATCTGCCTTTCGAAAAAATTGCGCCTCTCTGATATATGTCCCTCTCTAACGCGTTGCCGGCTATATGAAGTATACAACCGTTAGATCTTTATTTCGGTACTCTTCGTGCCCTTTACGCTCTAAGCGCTACGCATCGTGTGTGGCTGGACACCATCGCCTCTCCATAGCGCTCCTCGCAAGATACCGACTATGGGCTCAGGCTGCGGTGTCCGGGTTTACACGGAGAACCTTTGCGTGGCCTGGCCTGGCGTCAACCCGGCGATGAAAGGACCGGCCT
>DASSJP010000554.1:0-4993 GCA_035691165.1 Rubrobacter sp. | reverse complement strand
GGTCGCGGCGCCGGATCCTCGACGCCAGTTCAACCGCCGGAGTGAAACAGAGATTCTCGCTCACGCTCCTGCCCCCCTCGAATCCAGTACCTGCGCCAGGTGCAGTACACGGGTGTCGTGGCCCGTGCGCTTCAGGCGCCCGCCAAGGTGCATAAGGCAGCTGGAGTCGCAGGAGATCAGGGCGTCAGCCCCGCTCTTCTCCAGGGCCTTTACCTTCTCGTCAGCCATCGCGGTCGAGACGGCAGGCATCTTGACCGCGAAGGTGCCCCCGAAACCACAGCACAGCTCCTCGTTCTGCCACTCGACAAGGTCGAGGCCATCAACGTTCCCCAACAACTCGCGTGGTTCCTCCAATATACCCAGTTCCCGCCTCTGGTGGCAGCCGCAGTGGAAGACGGCCCTCCCTTCGAGCCTCGCCCCGAGTTCCTTCTCGCCGACCACGTTCACGAGGAAGTCAGAGAACTCCCTCACGCGCTCCCCGAGAACCTCGGAGCGCTCACGCTCTTCCGGCAACTCCTTGAATATGAAAGGGTAGTAGTGGGAGACCATCGTTGTGCACGAGCCGGACGGACACACGATGTAGTCGAAGCGCTCCCTCTCGAAGACATCGAGGAAGCGGCGGCCTATAGAACGGGCCTCGTCGAAGAAACCCGAGTTGAATGCTGGTTGGCCACAGCAAGTCTGGCCTTCGGGGTAGATCAGATCAACCCCAAGCCTTCGCAACACGCGCACCACGCTTACGCCGACCTCGGGATTGATCTGATCCACGTAACACGGTACGAACAGAGCCACCCTCAAGTTCCACGACCTTTCCACCGTAGACCTTCCCACGCAGAGTATAGCAACCGCGGGAATCCGGGCTGGGCGCTGCTAGAATGGTCGGGGTACCGGGAAGGGGCACAGGGATGGGTGGTGATCCCCGCGAGGGCGGGTGTTTCTGCGGCAGGGTGAGATACAGGGTGGCGAGGGAGCCTCTGGGGTCGGCGATCTGCCACTGTGTGTCGTGCCGCAGGACGTCAGGCGCACAGTCAGTCGCATGGCTCACCTTCCCTTTCGATGGGTTCTCCTTCCTCTCCGCTGACCCACGCGAGTATCGTTCTTCCCCAGGGGTGAGCAGGACCTTCTGCGAAAGTTGCGGGACGTCGCTGACCTACAGGCAAGATGAAGATCCCGACTCCATCGACGTGACCACGGCGAGCCTGGATCTTCCTGACGAGTTTCCTCCCACACGCCACATATGGCTGGAAGACAAGGTCGACTGGGAGAGCGTGAACGACGGGCTGCCCCGGTTCGAGCGGGGTGGCTGACCGGATCGGAAATTACGGAGGTGAGGCAATGCAGACAGAGAATCCCGTCTACGAGGAGATTGAGGAGATCCTGCGCTCGGTCGAACTCCCCCGCGTCGCCCTCGTCGAGCAGCGGATCGATTCCCCGCCCGCCCTCACGAACATCAGGGAGAGCGTCCGCGAGGCGTTGAGGTCTGTAGATCTGCCTTCCGGCTCTGTCGCCATCGGTGTCGGGAGCCGGGGGGTCGCCAGGATCGGGGAGGTCGTCGCCGCGCTGGTCGAAGCTCTGAAGGAGTCAGGCGCCGAGCCGTTCGTGGTCCCCGCGATGGGGAGCCACGGCGCCTCGACCGCCGAAGGCCAGGCAATGGTACTCGCCCACCTCGGCGTGAGCGAGGAGAGAGTAGGGTGCCCCGTCCGGGCTACGATGGAGAGCGTGAGGCTAGGGGAGACGCCCTCCGGCGTGGCCGTGTACATGGACAGGAACGCTTACGATGCCGACTCTGTCGTCGTTGTGAACAGGGTCAAGCCGCACACCGCTTTTCGGGGTACCGTCGAGAGCGGGCCGACGAAGATGCTCGCCATCGGGCTCGGCAAACAGCGGGGGGCGCACTCCATCCACTCTGCGGGCTGGGAGAACATCCATCGAACCATCCCCGAGGCGGCCCGCGTCGCCGTCGAGAGCGGCAAGGTCGCCTTCGGCCTCGCCACCGTCGAGAACGCCGACGAAGAGCCATGCAAGATAGCTGCGATCCCGGCTACGGAGCTGGAAGCGGCGGAAGCCCCGCTCCTCGAAGAAGCTAAAAAGAACCTGGCCCGCCTCCCGTTTGACGAGATGGACGTTCTCGTCGTCGATGAGATCGGGAAGAACATCTCCGGCGACGGTGCAGACCCGAACGTCACGGGCCGCTACCCGACGAGTGCAGCCTCCGGCGGCCCTTCGGTCGAGCGCATGGTCTATCTTGGTCTCACAGAGGAGACAGGTGGCAACGCCAACGGCCTCGGCATGGCCGATGTTGTCACCGAGCGCCTCGCCGGCGCGATGGACCGTCCCGCTACCTACATGAACGCCCTCACCTCCACCACACCAGCACCAGTGAAGACCCCTATGGTAATGCCCACGGACGAGATGGCCATAGCCGCCGCCCTCACCATGTGCGCGGGCGTCAGCTACCCTGATGCCCGTCTCGTGCGGATAGAGAACACCCTCAAGCTCAGGAGGATCTGGGTCTCCCAAGCGCTAATGGGAAAGGTCGAGCGCGATGAGCGGCTGACGGTGATCGAGGAACCGAGCCAGATCCGCTTCAGCGAAGACGGCTCCATGCTTCCCTGAAGCGGATTGCAGCAGAATTCTGCTGCAATCCGCGCTTGTCAGCATTTCAGCTTGTTTTCGACGCGCCGAACGTGAAGGAGACCGCCCGGTTCGGGCGGCCTCTCTTCTCCGACGTACTTTCTGTTCTCTCAGATCGGCGGGTTATCGCAACTCGGGTGAAGCAGGGACTGGACGTCGGGGTCGCTCACGTTGTCCTTGGTGATCAGGGTCGCGCCTGTATCTATGCTCTTGAGTTCCACGCTCTTGCCGCCACGGAGCTTCTTCACGGCCTCGTTTACACCGTCGTAGCCCATGCGGAAAGGGTTCTGGGCGACGAGGGAGACGACGACGCCGTCCTTGACTGCCTTGACCTCATCTGGGGCTGTGTCCCAGCCGTAGATCAGGACCTTGCCGACGTTTCCAGTACGCCTGACTGCCTCGGCGGCGCCAAGGACGCCTGGCTCGTTGGCGGCGTAGATGGCGCTCAGGTTAGGATGGGCTGTCAGGATGTCGTTGGTCACCCGCAGGGCTGTGTTGTAATCGCTCTCGCTCGACTGGGTGGCGACGAGGTCGAGCTGCGGGTTCTTCTCCAGAACGTTCTTGAAGCCTTCCGTGCGGGTGTCGTTGGTCTCGGTGCCTGGTTGGAAGGGGATGAAGGCGATCTCACCCCCGCTCTTGCCGAGCTTCTTGGCCATTTGTTCGGTGATGTTCGCCGCGGCGGCCACGTTGTCGGTCGCCACCACAGGGACCGCTTTAGGCTGGGGGTTGGTGCCCGAGTCTATGTTGACGACTACCACGCCCTGCTCGAGCGCCTGGTTGCTGACCTGGTGGAGCACCTTGGCGTCGGTGGCGGCGTAGACCAGTCCGTCCACCCCCTGGGTGATGAAATTCTGCAGCAGGTTAACCTGCCCGTTGACGTCGGTCTCCGAGGTCACCCCGTCCCACCGTACCTCGACGTCCTTGTGTTTAGAGGCGGCACACTGGGCCCCGATCCTCACCTGCTCCCAGAAGGCGAACCCTACGGCCTTCGGGACGACGGCTAGTCGGATCGGCCCCTCCTGCTTCGCGCTTCCGCCACCTCCCGACTCCCTGACCTTCGCCTGGCAGCCCGCCGCGCCAAGCAGCGCGGCCCCGGCGAGGCCAGTTCCTCCGAGCCTCAAAAACTCCTTGCGGCTAACCCTCAACGACATACCCTCCTCCTCTCTGTCTCTACTCCGAGCCCGTCAGCCTGCGACGCCTGTATTGATCCCAGAGTACGGCGACCCAGATCACGACCCCGATGATCACCTGTTGGTAGTAGATGTTGACGTCCAGCAACACGGACCCGTTGCGGATCAAAGCTATGAGGAAAGCCCCGATCAGGGTCCCCACAACCGTCCCCTGCCCTCCGAACAGGCTAGCCCCGCCGATGACCGCCGCTGCGATGGCGTCAAGCTCGAGCCCCATTCCGAAGTTCGGCTGTCCCGATGCGACCTGCGAGGAGGCTATCATGCCGCCGAACCCTGCCAGAGCGCCGGAGATCACATACACAGCCGTCAGGTAACGCTTGATGGGTATGCCCGAGAGCCTGGCAGCCTCCCTGTTCGAGCCCATTGCGTAGGCGTAGCGCCCGAGCTTGGTGCGCGAGAGCACGATGTACCCGATAACCGCCATCACGGCGACGACGATGATGGGAATGGGGATGGAGCCGATGACACCCTGCCCGAGCAGCCTGAAGGAGTCGGGAGCCCCGAATACGGCCCTGGCATTGGTCGGAATGTAGACCATACCGCGGGCGACGCTGAGCATGCCAAGGGTGGCAATGAACGGATTGAGGCCGGCCACGGAGACAAGGAGGCCGTTGACGAGGCCGCAGCCAGCGCCGACCAGGATGCCGCCAATGATGGCAGGGATCACGGGGATACCCATCTTCGTCATTAGCACCACGCCGACCACGCCGGAAAGTGCGGCCACCGATCCCACCGAGAGGTCGATGCCTGCCGTGATTATGACCAGCGTCATGCCGATGGCTATTACGGCGGTGTATGAGGTCTGCACCCCGATGTTGAAGAGGTTGTCGGCGGAGAGGAAGACGGGTGAAGCTATCGAGAGAAAGACGAAGACGACGATGAGCGCCCCGGCTGCTGCCAGTTGGGAGATGACGCCCGAGAGCCTCTCCCGGAGGTTGCTCCTGCCCTGCTCCTCCGTCGTCGCCGTCATGCGGCCTCCTTGGATCCTGTGGCTAGTGAGATCACACGCTCCTCCGAGAACTCCTCGCGGGGGATGACCCCCGCCACTTCTCCCTCCCGCATCACCAGGATGCGGTCGCACATGTTCAACAGCTCGGGGAGGTACGAGGAGATCAAAACGATCGCCCGCCCTTCCTTTGCAAGGTCCCCGATGAGCCCGAACATCTCAG
>DASSJP010000553.1:0-2504 GCA_035691165.1 Rubrobacter sp. | reverse complement strand
CAAGTAGTTACAAGCATCTAGGAGGAGAATAAGACTTGTCAGCGATAGCAGCCGCCTGGAAGAGACTGCCCTGGTGGGTTGAGCCGGTATCCGTGGTGATCGTGCTTAGTATCTTCGGCCTTTATTCGTTCGTGATCGTTTCGTTCTTGCCTGGCGAGTACAAGGAGTATCTATCGCCGTTCTACTCGCCGCCTATACCGCATCCTGACTGGATGCCCGGCTTTATAACGGCGCCGATGTTCATTATCTGGATGCCTCTGGGGTTCCGGGCGACGTGCTACTACTACCGCAAGGCGTACTACAGGGCATTCTTCTGGGACCCGCCTGCCTGCCTGGCGGGTGCGCAGGAGAAGGAGCCGCGCAAGGCCGAGAACTACAGGGGTGAGCGGGCCGTGTTCGTGCTCAACAACGTGCACAGGTACTTTCTGTACGCCTCTTTCGTGGTGCTCGCCTTCCTCTGGTACGACACCATCCTCACCTTCTTCCCCGGCGGCTCGTTCGGGGTTAAGGTAGGTTCGATCATCTGGCTGGTCAACGTAATTCTTCTCTCCACGTACAGCCTCTCGTGCCACTCTTTGCGGCATCTGATCGGGGGCAACAAGGACTGCTACACGTGCGTGAGGGGCGGCAACACCAGGCGCAAGCTGTACAACGGCGTCAGCAGATTGAACTTGAAGCATCCGCAGTGGGCGTGGTTCAGCCTCTTCTCGGTGTTGCTGACGGACGTATATTTCAGGCTAATTCAGGCGGGCGTAATACCCGACCTGACGATTTTCGGGTAGGTGGTGGAGTTGCAGACAGACGCGAACGGGCGTCGCGAGGACTACGAGGTACGCGATCACGACGTCCTGATCATCGGCGCAGGAGGCGCAGGACTCAGGGCCGCGGTCGCTGCGGCCGAACACGGCCTCTCGGTCGGTATAGTCACGAAGAGTTTGCTGGGCAAGGCCCATACGGTCATGGCCGAGGGCGGCATGGCGGCGGCGCTCGGGAACGTGGACTCCGACGACTCCTGGCGGCAGCATTTCATGGACACCATGAAGAGCGGCAGGTTCATAAACAACTGGCGTATGGCGGAGATCCACGCCAAGGAGTCCCCGGACAGGGTCTACGAGCTGGAGCAGTGGGGTGCCCTCTTCAACCGCACGCCGGAAGGCAAGATCTCACAGCGGCCATTCGGCGGCCACACCTACCGGCGGCTCGCCCACGTCGGCGACAGGACGGGGCTGGAGCTGATCCGGACCATGCAGGAGAAGGTCCTCGCCACCGACGCGAAGGTCTACATGGAGACGACCGTTACGAAGCTGTTCAAGAAGGAAGGGCGAGTCGTCGGGGCTCTGGCCTATACGCGGGAGAACGGCAAGTTCGTCCACTTCAAGGCGAAGGCGGTCGTTATGGCGACCGGAGGATGGGGCCGTATCTTCAAGGTCACCTCCAACTCGTGGGAGGGGACGGGAGACGGCGTGATACTCGGCTACGACGCCGGTGCCGAGCTGGTGGACATGGAGATGATGCAGTTCCATCCGACGGGCATGGTCTGGCCGCCCGGCGTGCGAGGGTTGCTCGTCACCGAGGGCGTGCGCGGCGAGGGCGGCGTGCTCCGAAACTCCGAGGGCAAGCGTTACATGGAGAAGTACGACCCTGAAAAGATGGAACTCTCCACGAGGGATGTGGTGGCGCGGGCCAACTACACGGAGGTGCAGGAGGGACGCGGCAGCGAGCACGGCGGGGTGTATCTGGACATCACGCCGCTCGGCTATGACGGCATCATGAAGAAGTTGCCGACCATGTACGAGCAGTTCCTCAAGCTCGCCGACATAGACATCTCCAAAGAGCCAATGGAAGTCTTCCCGACCGTCCACTACACGATGGGTGGGATCAAGATCGACTCCGAGACAGCCGCCTCCAGCGTTCCAGGGCTCTTCGCCGCGGGCGAGGTAGCTGGCGGATTGCACGGTGCGAACCGGCTAGGGGGCAACTCCCTCTCCGATTTGCTGGTATTCGGTCGCAGGGCTGGCGAGGGAGCGGCGGCGTACATCGAGGAGAGCGTGCATTCGGCGGATATAGACGAGGGTGAGGTGCTGCACGAGATCGGGCGCGTCCTCGAGCCGCTTGAGAAGAAGGAAGAAGGCGAGAGCCCGTACCTGATCCAGCAGGAGCTCCAGGCAGCGATGATGGAGCACGCGAACCTGATGCGCGACGAGGAGTCTCTCAAGGAAGGACTAGGCAAGGTACTCGGTCTCAAGGACAGGCTGCCGCAGATAAGCGTGCCTGGATCGAGGCTCTTCAACCCCGGCTGGCACACGGCTCAGGACGTACGTTATCTGATTCAGATCTCGGAGATCATCATCAGGACAGCCCTGGAGCGCAAGGAGCGCCGAGGAGCGCAGTGGCGGCTGGACTTCGATGGTCCAGACGAGGAGCTAGGGAAGATCAACTTCATCGTTAAGAAGGACGGGCAGGGCGAGGTCGGCATCGAACGGCGCGAGATACCGCCGATGCCC
>DASSJP010000552.1:0-9599 GCA_035691165.1 Rubrobacter sp. | reverse complement strand
CTGGCTCCTTACGGGTTAGACTTGTGGCAAACGGCGGGAAGGAGAGATATGAACATTCGCCAGGCCAACGGGATCGGAAGGGTGCACGTTGCCATGCCGGGGATGAGGCAGACGTACTGCGGCCGGTCGATAAACGACGAGGACTGGGTGACGACCACCAAAGAGGCCAACTGCACCGGCTGCGAACGGGCGGGGGCACCGATGCCGCAGAGATCTCCTGGCGCGGAGCGCTGATCCAGGCTTACTCGCCGTCTTGAATGGGTGGTTAGATAGACGGCCCTCTACGGGTATAACTAGCAACGAGACGGTTCCAACCTAGCCTGAGGCGCATGCCTGTGGGAGGACGGCGCATGAAGATACCCGGTATGCAGTTGATCAAGAAAGCCGAGAGCAAGGGCAACGAGGCCGGCGTCCCGATGGCGGAGAACCTCGGGCTCGTTGACTTCTTCAAGCTGACGTACAAGGAGGTAAGCGAAGACCACGTCATGGCCTTCGCCGGCAACCTCACGTACAAGGCACTGTTCGCGATCTTCCCGTTCTTCACCTTCTTGCTCTCGCTGCTCGGCATCTTCAACGCGACCGACCTCGTCACCACCGTGGTCGACAACCTCTCCGGCGTGGTGCCCGAGTCGGCGACGAAGTTTATCGAGGACCAGCTCCTCGGCATCACCCAGAGCCAGGCCGAGAGCGCCTTCACCTTCGGGGCGATCGTCTCCATACTGCTCGCCCTCTGGGGCGTCTCCGGCGCGTTCCGCTCCGTGATGGAGGCGATGAACGTTATGTACGAGGTGGAGGAGGACAGGCCCTTCTGGAAGGTGTACGGACTTTCGATCTTCATGTCGCTCGCGGCGGTCGTTCTCCTGCTTGGCGCGCTCGTACTGGTCGTCTTCGGTGAATCCATCGGAGTAGCCGTAGCTGGTCTCGTCGGCCTCGGGTCCGTCTTCGCGACGATCTGGAGCATCGTGCAATGGCCGATAATCGCCTGCTTCGTCCTCTTCGCCTTCGCCATCATCTACTACTTCGCCCCTGCCGCCAAGCAGAGGTTCCGTTGGATCAGCCCCGGCTCATTCCTCGCCTTCGTCTTCTGGCTTATCTTCTCGCTGTTGTTCTCACTCTACGCGAGCACCGCAGGGACCTACAACGAGACCTACGGGTCGCTTGCGGGTGTGATCCTCCTGATGCTCTACGCTTACTACTCTGCGCTCATCATGCTCGTAGGCGCAGAGATGAACCAGGTGATCGAATGGCACATCCCGGGAGGCAAGAACGAGGGAGAGAAGTTCCCCGAGGAGGACAGGAAACCGAACGTCCGCCGACTTAACAGGGAATACGAGCAAAACGGCGAAGACAAGTAACGACAGGGCGCTGGAACGAACCTGTGTGAGAATCTACGGCCTCGACTTCACCAGCGCCCCTGGCCGCCGCAAACCCCTCATTGCGCTCGGCTGCACGCTTGAAGGTGCCTCGCTTCGCGTCGAGGACTCGGAGACGCTGACCGACTTCGGCGGCTTCGAAGACTTCCTCAGGAGATCCGGCCCCTGGGTGTGCGGGATGGACTTCCCTTTCGGCCAGCCGAGATCCCTCGTAGCCGCCCTCGGATGGCCGGAGGACTGGGAAGGATACGTCGGCGAGGTCGCCACTCTCTCGAAGGAGGATTTCGAGGGCGCGATCCGCGCGGACATGGCCCTGAGGCCGCCCGGCAGCAAGTGGCGCTACCGGCTCGCCGACAGGAGGAGTGGATCCAGCAGCGCGATGATGCTCTTCAGGGTCCCCGTCGGGAAGATGTTCTACCAGGGTGCGCCGCGCCTTCTCGCCTCGGGCGTCCGCGTCGAGCCATGCCGCCGCAACGGAGCCGACCGCGTGGCTGTCGAAGCCTACCCTGCCGTTGTAGCCCGCCGCTTCCTTGGCCGCGCGGCTTACAAGCGCGACGGCGTTCCGGACACGCCAGAGAGGAAGTCCGCGCGGGAGACGCTGGTCGCGGGTCTTGGGTCTGCGACCTTGAGGGAGGTCTACGGCTTCACCGTGGAAATGGACGGCACCTGGAGAGAAGAGTTCGTCAGGGACCCATCAGCCGACGCACTCGACTCGCTGCTGTGCGCGATCCAGGCGGCGTGGGCGTATATAAAGCGGGACGAGGACTATGGTGTGCCGCCTGAGTGTGATCCCGACGAGGGTTGGATCCTCGACCCCGCCCTATTGTCCGAGTAGAGATCAGGAGGAGCAGATGCCATACGGGGAAAAGTTCGAGAGCGCATTCATGTACGCCTTCCAGCTACACAGGGACCAGTACCGCAAGGGCACCCGTGTCCCGTACATAACCCACCTGCTGGCGGTGGCGGCCATCGTTGGCGAGTATGGCGGGACGGAGAACGAGGTGGTGGCCGCTCTCCTTCACGACGCCCCCGAGGACCAGGGCGGCGAGGCGACACTCGAAGACATCCGGGCCCGATTCGGGGACGAGGTGGCGGAGATAGTAGCTGGCTGCACGGATACTTACGAAGACCCGAAACCACCCTGGCGCGAGCGCAAGGAGGCTTACTTAGCCCACCTGACTGGCGCCTCCCCTTCCGTGCGCCTAGTCTCCTCCGCGGACAAGCTCCACAACGCGCGCACCGTCCTCGCAGACTACCGCGCCATCGGCGAAGACCTCTGGGACCGGTTCAACGGCGGTAGGGAAGGCACGCTCTGGTACTATCGGGCCATCGTCGGCAGTTTACAGAACGAAGAGCCCGTAGCCGAAGAGCTCGACAGGGTGGTCACAGAGCTGGAGCGCCTCGCCGGCGCACACGTCCTGGCGGAAGGAGAGAAGCATGACTGAAGGACCGCTGCGGCTGGGGATACTGGGGGCGGCCAGGATCTCGCTCGGCGCCATCATACCCGCTGCATCCAGGACAGAGGCGGTCGAGGTCGTCGCCGTCGCCACACGCGGCGGCAAGAAGTCACGTGAGATCCAGCAGGCCGCGCCACAGGCCGAACTCTTCGATAACTACGATTCGATACTCGATCAGACCGGGGTGGACGCCGTCTACATCCCCCTGCCGAATTCCATGCACACCGAATGGACGCTGAGGGCGCTCGAAGCGGGCAAGCACGTCCTGTGCGAGAAGCCCTTCGCACTCGATGCTGCCGGAGCACAGATGGCGGTGGAAGTCGCACAGCGTGCCGGGCTGACTCTGATGGAAGGCTTCATGTTCCGCCTCCATCCGCAGACTCTGCGTCTCAAAGAGTTGCTCTCTGAAGGCGCTATCGGCGAGGTACGGCAGGCCGTCGCCCAGTTCGGACACAGGCTGGACGACCCTGACGACGTGCGGGGCATAGGTAGTCTCGGCGGCGGTTCTCTCGGGGATGTTGGATGCTACAGCGTGAGCGGTGTACGGCTCGCCTTCGCAGACGAACCCACGCGTGCTTCTGCCTTCGCCCGCTTCGACGGAGACGGTGCAGACAGGGAGCTTGCCGGTGTGCTCAAGTTCGACGAAGGGTTCGGAGTCGTCTCGTGCAGCATCTCCTCGGCGCGTCGCGAGCGGATGGAGATCGTTGGGACGGAGGGAAGGATAGTACTCGACGCCCCGTTCCGGGCTGACAAGGCTGGCGGGAGGATGGAGATCACGCACTCGGGCGAGACCTCGACGGAGACCTTCGCTGAGGCCGACCCGTACATGGCGGAGCTAGAAGAGTTCGCAGCGGCCGTCAGGGAAGAACGGGAGCCCGCCGTGGGACCACGCGAGATCCTCGGAAACGCCAGGGCCATAAACGCCCTTCTGGACTCGGCCCGCACGGGAGGCGGCGTTCGAGACCTGTAGCCGGTCATCATCACTTCGCGCCCCTCTCCGCTCAGCACGGCGGCTCTGAACGGACACAGCCCCATCCCCTCCAAGAGGCATTGGATGCTGTTCTGAGAGAACCTAGCGGACTATGGCGCCGTCGTCGCGGAATATCTCGACTGCGTCGGGATCGGTGTGGAAGACGCGCACCTGCACGGTCGAAGCGGCGAGCAGGAGCCCGAAGATGCCGCTCCTGAGGTCGCCGAGCTTCGCCGGCTCGACCCAGCCGACCTCAGCGTTCGTCAGGTCCGCGTCGGTCGTGACGAACTTCTGCAGAAGGAGGCTCAGAGGGATCCGCAGGGCGAAAGCGAGGACGACGCTGCCAAGGATCAGGAGGTAGAGATAACTGCCTCCGAGATAGAGGAAGCCGAGCCCGAGGGCGACCAGGAAGAAGACGGCCGCGAGCATGTTCGCGGCGACGATGGTCGTGCCGCAGTTGCGGTGGATGGCGAGCCCCTTCTCCCCGTTCTGCAGCCTGCGCATGGCCTCCCTGGCAGCGCTCTCGACCTCGGCTATGGAGCGTACGCCCTGCACGAAGAACCCGTCATCGGTCGAGAACCCGTTCAGCTTGCGCCCCGGTTCCCTCTCCATCATCACCACTATCGTCGCGTGCTCCAGGGCGTGGTTGCGGCGCAGGATCTTGTTCCCGAAGATGGCACGTAGCTGCCGCGGATACACGAACAGGCTCCCCACAGCCTGCAGCGAGAATAGTATCGGCAGCAGGAAGAGGAACATAACCACGAAGAACGCTATGAACAGCACCAGCAACAGGGCCACGGTCTCACCTTCGCACTAGCTCTCTATGCCCTCAGAGTATACTCCAGCGACCGTCCACAGGCGTTGGCAAATACACAAGATTGAGCCATAACGGCAACCCAGCAGCATGGCTGATAGCTACAAAGCTACCTCATCCGGCTGCTCCAGATCGTGTAGCAACGCGAGCGCAGCAAGAGCGACCCGCCTGTGCTCCTCACGGTCCCCTGGTTCGCCCATCGGGAGGTTGTACGGGAAAGGCACGAAGCCGACCCGCGGCGCCCTGACGCCGTGCTCCATGGCCAGCGTGACGGTAGATATTCCCCGTTCTTCTATGGCGTTGCAGACCAGCCCGACGGACCGGTGGCACAGGGGTCAGGACGGCGTGAGCAGCACCGCGTCCACACCGTCCTCCGCCAGTTTGCCTGCGACTTCCGGGGCCGTCTCCTCAGCGAGCGGGGTAGGGTCGTGGATGGCGCCCATGAAGGAGAAGTGGCGCGGCCCCAGCTCCCCAACCAGACCATCCTCGGCCAGTCCACGCAACGTCCAGAGTGGAAATACGGCGTCGAGGTCGGAGCCTTCGTCGGGACGGTAGTAGGCGTGAGTCCAGGTGAAATCGGTGGCATTGGGCGGGATCTCCCGGTAAGAACAATCGCCGGCCGGGTCATCTATGTCGAAGCGCGGCTGGCCAGGCAGATGGACGCCTCCGGTCGTGACGAGCGCGAGGCGGGATTCGTGGAGAGGCTTCTTCGGCCTGACGAACGGCAGCATTCGACCTACACGTTAAAGCGGACGAGTATCGTGTCGCCGTCTCTCACGACGTAGTCGCGGCCTTCGAGGCGGATCTTCGCCTCCTCCCTGGCCTTCGCCCATGAGCCTGCCGCCACGATATCTTCCCAGTCCCCGACCTCTGCCGCGATAAAGCCGCGCTCCATATCCGTGTGGATGCGACCTGCGGCCCGCCGCACCGTCGAGCCCTCGTGGACGGTCCAGGCACGGCTCTCTTTCTCCGCCGCGGTGAAGAAGGTGACGAGACCGAGCAGCCGGTACGCGGCCCTCACAAACTCCTCGAAGCCCGTCGTCTTTACCCCGAGCATCGCCAGGTACTCTTCTGCTTCGTCCTCAGAGAGCTCGACGACCTCGGCCTCGAGCTTCGCAGAGATACGAACCGCCTCAGCGCCTTCGCGCGCGGCCAGCTTCTCGACCTGCGAGCTGTAGCTGTTCCCGTCGGCAACCGACTCCTCATCCACGTTCGCCACGTAGAGCGTCGGCTTCGCCGTGATCAGGGTGCTCATGGCCTCAGCCAGCGTCTCTGACTCTGGGTAGGCCCGCGCCGGATTTCCGTCCGAGAGATGGTCCCTGAGCTTCTCCAACTCATCTGCCTCGGCCCTGAGTCTGGCGTCGCCGCTCTTGGCCGCCCGTCCGACCCGCTCGAGTCGGCGCTCGACGGTCGCGAGGTCAGCCAGCAGCAGCTCTGTGTCGATGGTCTCGATGTCGTCCTCGGGGTCAACGCCGGCATGTACGTGCACCACGTTCTCGTCCTCGAAGCAGCGAACAACGTGCGCTATCGCGTCGCACTCCCTTATGTGCCCGAGGAACTGGTTGCCGAGCCCCTCCCCGGCACTCGCGCCCCGCACGAGCCCAGCGATGTCCACGAAGTCAACCGTCGTAGGGACGACGCGTTTGCTCCTCATCACCTCCGCGAGCGCATCCAGGCGTTCGTCCGGTACCGCGGCGACACCGAGGTTCGGGTCGATGGTCGTGAATGGGTAGTTCTGGGCCTCGGCCCCGGCCCGCGTAAGGCTGTTGAATACCGTGGACTTGCCGACGTTCGGCAGCCCGACTATACCTACTCTCATGGGGTGAGTGTATCAAACTGTAGCAAGTTTACGTGACGGCGAAGAGTGTGCGATAGAATCGGCGTAGAAATCTATTACAGAGCGGAAGGTTGCGCGTTGGACAGGCAATTGCAGATACAGATACTGACGGACCACTACCAGAAGCCGCGCCATCGGGGTGTCCTGGAGGACGCCGACGTGGCGATGCCAGGGGGCAATCCCGGCTGTGGGGACGTGGTCACGGTGTATCTCAAGGGGGCCGAGGACCACGAGCACATAGAGGACGCGACCTACGAGGGCGAGGGCTGCACCATCAGCATGGCGGCGAGCAGCATGCTCCTCGAAGAAGTCCACAGGGGGGACCTGACCATGGATCAGGTACTCGACATGGACTACAACGAGATGATCGAACAGCTAGGGCGCCAGATCGTCGCCTCGCGTCCCAGGTGCGCGACCCTCGGTCTCGGTACCCTGAAGGCCGCTATCAGGAAGTACCAGAAGGACCGCCGCCTGGAGAGGGCCGGCGTAGCACGCCCTGACGACGGAGAATTCGTCTTCGGCGAGAACGCGGCGGAAGCAGCAAAGCGGCAATAATCTCCGGGCAGGAGATCCCACCTATTTCCTACTCACCCATGCTCCTGCCGCCGTCGACGCGGAGATCAAGATCGCAGCCTGGAGTACCGCCGAGAGAACGAGGCTGAGGAGGAAGAAGGTCCAGGCCTCGTCGGCCGTAACCGGTGTACCGAGTACCTCCGAGAGGGTCGTGGCGATCGTAGCCGCCCCGATCCCACGCGCAGCCAGGAGCGCCCCGAGCGTGGAGCCGAGCACGTACACCGGCGCTGCGACGGCCCCGCCGACGAGCCCCGAGAGCGCCCCCGACTGATGTCCGACCACGGCTGCCCGCTTCCCGCAGGAGAAGCCGATGAAACCGGCGACCAGGATCCCGATCAGGGACCCCAGCAACGACACCAGCAGTCCAACCACCCCACCGATGCCGCCCCACACCATCCCGACCCGGACGGCGCCACCACGTTGTTCTCGCTCGTCCATGACCGCATTCTAGCGATCTACAGGGCCGGCGGCCGCAGTCTGCCCAGATGTTGCGTAAGCTACCGTCTGGCGTACCCACCGTGCTTTCCTACTATTGCCGCCGCGAGGTCGCAACGCTTCCATCCTGTCGACGGTTTTGATCGTTGTTCGTTAGCCACAAATGGGGGTTCTACCTGGCGCGCCGGACCGTGAAGCCGTGTGCTTTCCCTTTCGCCATCGGGAACCGGGCGGCCCGAGGGAGGTTATCCTGCACGGGACGACCTGAGAGAGTGGACGGCGAGCAGGGATAGCCAGCCGAAGCCGGCGGCCACAGCGACGCGCTGAAACAATCCGGCAAGATCCACGAGGTCTTGTGCCTGCCCGAAGCCCGCGCTGGCGAGGAAGAACGCGACCGTGAAGACGAGGCCGGTTAGGGCCGAGTAGGCTGCCCACCCACGCTCGCCCTGCACGGCGAACCGGCGGCAGAACACGAAGCAGGCCGCCGCCAGCGCCACGAATCCGGGGAGCGAGAAGGCGAGGTCGTGGAGGGCTCCGTGCCAACTGTACCCGGACAGTTGTGCGGGGGTTCCGGGAGGGTAGCCGCTTACGGGATCCGTGACGAAGATCCCCGCTCCGATCAGTCCTATCGCCCACACCCCGACGAGCAAGGGCCCCCAGACCGAACCCTTGGGAGGCCGAAACGCGCGCCGCATCCCGGCCGCGAAGGCCAGCGTCAGGAGGCCAGTGACGACGAAGTTGGCGGTCTGCATCCAACCGAAGTCGCCGAGGGCGAGCGAGCTGACCGGATGGCGCAGAGGGTCGTAGTCAGCACGGGTGGCACCCTCCGCGAGGAAGGTGCCGACGAACAAAGGACCGGAGATCACACCGCAACCAAGGAGCGTTCTCGTCTTCGTATCTTTGTTCACCGCATCCTTAGCTCCACGGCCACGGTGCCGCTAGCTTGCCGCCCGTCCCCGCAGTTCGAACAGCCGGTCTTCCAGCGCCTCGGGCGACACGCCCATTCTGGCCAGAATCCTGACGGCCATCCCGTCATCGTTGCGCAGCATACCGAGCAAGACGTGCTCGGTGCCGAGGAAGCTGTCATCGAGCCTTCGCATCTGTTTGCGCGCTTCAACAAGCGCCTTCTTGGCGCGTGGGGAGAACGGGATGCGCCGGTTGTCCGGGATGCGCATATCGAAGGCGTCCCCCGTCTCCCTGCGGATGTCTTCGAGAGAGATCCCGATAGACGAGAGCGCGTCAGAGAGCATCTCTTCAGATTCTTCCCGCGCCTTTTCCAGTGTTACGCCCAGCGAAGAGAGCGCCTCTATTGATATCCCCTCGTCGGCGCGCAGTATCCCCAACAAGAGATCCTCGTCACCTAAAGCGTCGTGACCCAGCATCCTCGCTTCTTCGAACGCAGCTTCCACACACCTGCGGGACTTGTTGCTGAAACGGCCAAACGTCATGTGCGCTTCCTCCCGGGCGGTTCTCCAGGGTACTTGTCCTTGATCCTCCTGGCGTGCTTTTTGTGCACCGCCTGCTTGCTCACCCCCAACACCTCGGCGATCTTCGCCCACGACCACCCAGCCACGAAAGCGTTCTCAACCTGCGCCGCCTCGAGCGCCTCCAGCATCCGCCGCAAGGCGACGACAGCTTCGAGACCCTCCCGCGGATCGTCCAGCCCACCTACCCGTGTTCTCGTCCTATCCATGCGTCAATCATAGTTGACGTTAATATATTTGTCAACCTTTATTGACGAAGGTTCTAATATTCTTCATAGCCGTTCGGGTTGGCGGTATGGCGCGTGAGGTTTGGGGAAGGACTCAGAAGTGTGCGGCGCACGGCGGCTGGATCCATGCCGGGAAGAGTCCGGGTCACTGGCAGCGCAAGTGCCTCGGGCCGTCCAGAGGGAGGTTTTCACCACGGCGGGCGGAAGCCGTCTTGACCGGCGCTCGACACTCTGGTAGCTTGCCTGGGTGATGAGCGAGAAGCAGAACTCGGCCAACCCGGTAAACGTTAAGTCGGTTTCGCGATTCCGGCAGGAGGAGTTCGTCCGCTCAAGGTAGGGTTTCTGGTTTACCCGGCAGGCCGCGGGCGCTCCCCTTGCGCCCGCGGCCTCTCCTTTTGCGCCCAGACGTAGCTCCCCGCAAGGCTTTCC
>DASSJP010000551.1:0-7770 GCA_035691165.1 Rubrobacter sp. | reverse complement strand
CGCTCCCCGAAGAGCCGTTCGAACTCGTCGAATGCCTGGGGACTCAAAGGCGCGCTGCCTGACACATAAAGACGGATGGGGCGCGGACGCTCATCGCGGGTCTCGGCCTCCTGCAGAAGGCGCGTATACATGGTCGGGACCCCGAAAAACATCGTGACCCTCGCTTCCAGCAGGGCGTCGTAGGCCTCAGAGGCGTCGAACTTGCGGTGCAGTTCCGCGCCTGCTCCCGTAAGGAACGTGCCGTGCGCCCCGACCATGAGGCCGTGGGTGTGGAAGAGAGGCAGGGCCAGAAATAACGTGTCTTCCGCCGTCCAGTGCCAGGCCGTACACACCGCCTCTGCGTTCGCGACGAGGTTGCTGTGCAGCAGCATCGCACCCTTGCTGCGCCCCGTTGTCCCCGAGGTGTATGCGATCACAGCCAGATCCTCGCCTCGCGGCATCTCCGGGGTGAAAGCGCCCCCCGTCCCGAGGAAGTCTTCGAGCTGATTACCGGTTTCGATCACCGTCTCGAGTTCTGGCAGGTCCTCGCGAGCCCGGTCCAGCTCGGGCTTTCGCTCTCCGTCAGTGAGACAAATATTTATCCCCGCGTCCCCGAAGATGTGTCGCAGCTCGCCCCTGCGGTACTGGGTGTTCACGGGGACGACGACGCCGCCGGCCAGGTGCGTCCCGAGATAGGCTGCCAGGAGGTCGGGATGGTTGCCGACAAACAGCGCGACGCGATCGCCGGGGCGGATGCCCCATGCCACGAGGGCGGCCCCGAAGTTCTCGGCCCTCTCAAGCAGTCTGCGGTAGGAGATCTCCTCTCCCTCGAAACGCAGGCAGAGTCTATCGGGCGCGATCTCCGCGTTGCGGACGAACGCCTCCGGGATCGAAGCCGGTCCCCTCTCACCTGCGTTCATGGGTTCCCCTTCCAAACCTTCTAAAGAGGCCGGCGACTACAGGCCGGCTCGTAGCCCTGTCAAGGGTACATCCACATCCGGAGGAGACGCAATACTCAGATTCGTGGGCCCGGCCATCTTGTTAGAATGTGGAGTAGACAGGGGTGTTGCCCAGACAAGAAAAGCGGGGTACAGAGAAGATGCGGATTTCTGGTGGGTTGAGCCGTCGGGATTTCTTGAAGATGTCGGGAGCTGGTCTAGCGGGAGCCTCTCTACTCGGGCTCGCCGGTTGTGGCGGGGAGTCGAACCAGAGCTCCTCTTCAGGCGGCATGTGGAAACAGTACAAAGGCATGACGCTCAACTTTATCTCCGAGAATACGGCACCGACATCGGCCATCGCAGCCAACCTCAAGCCCTTCAAGGACCTCACGGGGATAGACGTCAAGATCAGCCAGCTAGAGCTAGGCTCGCTGGTGCAGAAGGTCAGCCTCGACGTCTCCTCAGGAGACCCTACGATACACGTCATCTACGCAGACCCTTACCAGGTGATGGCGCCTTTCTCCCAAGCGCTCGCCGACCTCAACGACTTCAACGAGGACGACAGCCTGCCCTCGGTGCCGAAGGGCCTCGGCGACTTCATCCCGACTCAGCTCGCGGCTGCAGGACGTTTCAACGATCCCGACATACTCTACGCGCTTCCGTACGACACGCCGACCATGATCTGGATGTACCGGAAGGACCTCTTCGACAAGTACGGCGACCAGATGTCGCAGGACCTCGGCTTCGACCCGACGCCGTCCGAGAAGATCACCTGGGCACAGTACTACGACATCGCCAAGTGGTTCAACGACAACACCGACGAGGTTGAGTACGGCAACGGCCAGCAGGCCAAGCAGTACGACTCGCTGATGTGCGATTTCTCCAACATCCTGTGGGCCTACGGCGGAGACTACTTCGACAACGGCGTCCAGGTCGGCAAGATCGGGACCGATGACCCCGGTCCGGCCAGGCTGGACAGCGACAAGGCTATAGAGGCCGCCGAGTTCTACAAGAAGCTCAACGAGATCTCGCACCCTGGAAGCACGAGCTGGGACTGGACCGCGCTCGATGAGGCGTTCCGGGCAGGCGAGCTTGCGATGGTCCCAAACTGGCACGAGTTCGCCGCGGGGGTGGAGGCCTCCAAGTTCGGCGGCAAGGTCGGCTACGAGCGGCTCCCAACGGGCCCGGCGAGGAGCGCGAGCATGTGGGGGGGCACGGGGCTCGGCATCAACGGCGAGCTCGAAGATGACGAGCAGCGGGCGGCGTGGCTGTTCCTGGTGTGGGCGACCTCACCGGAGACCCAGCTCTCCGGCCTAAAGAGCAAGGTCGGCGGCGGTACCCCAACGCGCCAGTCCGTCTACGATTTGCCCGAGGTCAAGAAGGCCCAGCACCCGCCCTCAGACATGCCGAACATCCTCACCTACCCTGCCGTCTCCAAGGCCTGGGAGCCAGAGAATATCGGCCTCCGGCCCAAGATCGAGGAGTGGAACAAGTGCGACACGGTCATCTTCACCGAGGTATCGAAGATGCTTGCGGGCGACGAGTCGCCCGAGGAGGCGATGAAGGCCGCGAAGGAAGGATTCGACCGGGCGAACGGGGTGTAGTGTCTTGAGCACCTCCAATACACAGGACAAGAGTCCGCCTGTAGATTCATCGGGAGGAACCAGCCGGTGGCTGCCTTCGTATGAGGCCAGGATGCTGCTTCCTGCACTCCTGCTCCTCGCGGCCCTCTCGCTATTCCCTTTTTTCTACATCATCTGGATGAGCTTCAACGAGGTCTCCCTGATCGGGGGCGTCAACTTCGAGTGGGTCGGCCTTGAGAACTGGACCAACCTGGTCACCGATCCTGACGTGCGCTCCAGTTGGATCGTGAGCGGCATCTACTTCGTAAGCACCGTCGGCCTGGAGATGATCCTTGGAATCGGGATCGCGCTTCTGGTGCACGAGACCGTGTGGGGTAAGAACCTGGCGCTCTCAATGCTTCTCATGCCGATGTTCGTGGCGCCCGTGATCGTCGGCCTGCTCGGACGATTCCTCGTCGACTCGACCTACGGCCTCTACGCCTGGTTCCTCGACAAGACAGGGCTGATAACGTGGGAGATCCTGGGCAGCAAGGGGTCCGCGCTTCTCGCCGTGATTCTCATGGACGTCTGGGAGTGGACGCCGCTCATAGTCCTTATTGTGCTCGCAGGCCTCTCTTCGATGCCGCCGCCCGTGCTCGAGGCCGCGAAGGTGGACGGGGCCAACTACGTTCAGAGGCTCAGGCACATCGTGGGGCCCCTGATCTCCGGGGTCGTCGTCGTGGCGCTGCTGGTGCGCTCGATGGACGCCATCCGCTATTACGACATCATCGCCATTACCACCAACGGCGGTCCTGCCGACGCGACGAAGGTCATCCCTATTCGTCTCTACGAGACGGCCTTCCGCTTCCAGGAGCTAGGCTACGCGGCGGCCATCGGCCTGAGCATGCTGGCCTTCTCCATCCTGGTCGCCAACCTGTTCGTGCGGATACTGAAGCAGCAGGGGTTGGCGCGATGAACGGAACCGGCAAGAAGATAGTTCTGTACGCACTGCTGCTTCTGGTGCTCCTGTGGACGGTCGTTCCTCTACTCTGGATGGTACTCTCCTCGTTCAAGAACGCCGACGACCTGGTTTCAAGGACCCCGAAGCTGTTCTTCGCCCCCACCTTCGACAACTACATCGGGCTCTTCACGGGCGGCAACGCTCTCGGGGGCTACATAGTCAACAGCATCCTCGCCGCGGGCATCTCCACCATCATCGCCGTGGCGCTCGGTTGCATCGCCGGCTACGGGCTAGCCAGGAGTCACTTCCGCGGAAAGGACCACGTCTCGTTCTGGATCATCTCGACGCGCATGGCCCCGATAGCGGCCGTGATCCTGCCGCTCTACGCCGTGTTCCGCACGCTGGATCTTCTGAACACCACATCGGGCCTGGTCGTCGCCTACCTGACGTTCAACCTGCCTTTCGCGATCTGGATCATGAACGCCTTCTTCGCCGACCTTCCTCCTGCCCTGGAAGAGGCCGCGATGGTGGACGGCGCGACGAGGTTCGGAGCCTTCTGGCGGATCGCCCTCCCCCTGACAGCACCCGGTATAGTAACGACGGCGATCCTGTGTCTGGTTTTCTCGTGGAACGACTACGCCTTCGCGCAGAGCTTCTCAGGTCCGGGCAGCCAGACACTCCCGATAGCGGCCTCGCAACTCATAACGCAGACGGGCATAAACTGGGGCCAGCTCATGGCCATAGGCACTATCGTCGTGCTACCTATGATCGCCGTCGGCCTCGCCGTCAGGCGTTACCTGGTCAAGGGTCTGACCCTCGGCGCTGTCACAGGAGAGTAGGGGCAAAAGAAAGGAATTTCGATGCAGAACAGGGCAGCGGTCATGTACGGGACTCACGACGTCAGGCTCGAAGAGGTTCCTGTACCGGAGCCCGGGCCGAAGGAGGTCCTGGTCGAGGTCAGGGCCGTCGGCGTCTGCGGCTCGGACGTCCACTACTATGAAGAGGGGCGCATCGGCTCGTTCGTCGTGAGTGAGCCTCTGATCCTGGGCCACGAGTCTATGGGAAACGTCGTGGCCCTCGGGGAGGGCGCGACGAAGCACGAGGTCGGCGAGCGCGTCACCCTGGAGCCTGGAGTCCCCGACGGGACCTGCCGCGAGTGCCGCGCGGGCCGCTACAACCTTTGCCCGAACGTGCGTTTCTTCGCCACGCCCCCCATCGACGGAGCTTTCACCAACTACGTCAGCATCCACGAGGACTTCGCCTTCACCCTGCCCGACGGGCTCTCGGACAACGCCGGCGCGCTCATGGAACCTCTGTCTGTCGGGATCTGGGCCTGCAAGAAAGGAGAGGTAACGGCGGGCGATCACGTCCTGGTTACGGGGGCAGGGCCGATCGGGCTCCTCGCGATGCAGGTCGCCTTCGCGCAGGGTGCCACGGAGGTCACGGTCACGGACGTCGCAGACGAGCGGCTGGAGATCGCAAGCCGCCTCGGCGCGACGCGCGCCCTGAACGTGGCCAGGGAACCGCTGGATGATGCCGGCGTGGAGGCGGACGTCTTGATCGAATGTTCCGGCAACGAGCGCGCCCTCGGCGACGGCATCCGCTGCATAAGGCCCGCTGGCTTCGCCGTAGTGGTTGGTATGGGCCCGAACGAGGTGACGAGCGTGCCGCTCGCCTTTATCCAGACCAGGGAGATCACACTCACAGGCACGTTCCGCTACGCGAACACCTATCCGATAGCCATAGACCTCGCTGCGACGGGCAAGGTGGACCTGGACGCGATGGTGACGAGCCACTACGGCCTGGCAGACACAGAAGAAGCCCTCCAGGCGAGCAAGCAGGACCCCGCCAACGTCAAGCCGATGGTCATTCCAAACGGCAGCTCCTAGCGGTGAGGAGGAGCCTCTAGCACCGCGAGGACACGCGGTCGCTACCGTCTGGGCTGGCTCGTTGGCGCGCCCGCCCGGGCGCAGCCCGTGCAGTTGGCCTCTTTCGAGGTGGTGATCCACTCCTCCTCGTCTATCGGCCTGCCGCAGTACGTCAGCTTCATCTGGGGCTTGGCTACGTGTACCCTGCCGATGCCGTTTGCCTGGCGTATGTTCATATCTGTCGATTCCTGTTAGTCATCCCGGTTATCCATCCTTCTGTTCTAGTGCCCATTGATCCGGTCGGGAACGTGACAACTCTAGCAGAAGGGCCGCGCACCCACCTCCTGGCTGGCAAAGGAAGGGCCGGAGTTCCCGTGTTAAGGCAGGGAACTGTTTCTATTGCTGCCTGTCTATGACTCCGAGCTGTTTCATCATGCCAAGCTGGTCGAGGTTGTCCCAGCTCTCGACGACCTTACCTTCGGAGAAACGGAAGATCCCGATGCCCGTCACGTCCAGTTCGGCTCCCGTAGGCGCGATGCCCCTGAACTCGCCACTGTGGGTGCCCTGCATCCTCCAGCGGGTCACCACTTTGTCGCCCTCGGCGATCTGATCCTCGATGGTGGTATGGAAGCCGGCGAAAGCGTCGCGGAACTCGCCCATGAACTTCTTGACGTCTTCGGGGCCGCGTTCGAGCACGGAGCCGTCTGACTGGTGGGCGAGGTAGGTGGAGAAGATCTCATCCGCCAGCCCAAGGTTACCCTCGTTACCCACCTCTTCGACGTAACGCCTGAAGATGGCTTTGTTCTGTTCCGTAGACACGCGCACCCTTCCTAATCGTCCCATGCCTCGATGTTGACCTGACGGAAGATCTTCCCGTCACGCAACTCCATGGTCTCCGCACCCAGAACCCTGACCCCGTCGGGGTACTCGCACGCCTCCTGGAACGCGATCCGATCCTCTCCTACGACCTCGTTCTCGACCTTGTGGGTCATCTCCCTGCCGAACACTTCGCACAGATACTCCCCAATCTCCTCCTTGCCGCGCATTGTGTAGGGGGAGCTCGGCGTGGTGTTGCGGTTGACCGTCAGGAGTTCGGCGTCATCGGCGTAGAAGTCGAGGAGCGTTTCGGCGTCACGCCCCTCGATAGCCCGTCGCAGGACCTCGAAGTCGAAAGCGCCTCCGGTGGCTTGCGTAGCCATGGCATTCTCCTTTCTCCAGCCCGGACGCCGTACCGATACGGCGTCCGGGCCAGCCTTTCCCACAACGAGCCACTCTACACCCCAACGCAGGCTGGCGTATCCCCCGAATGTACTAGTTTTGGTTCTTTCTGCCGAACTCGGGCGCATGAGGAGCCGCTAGCGTGGCTGCTTGCCCCCGGGTGCCGCATCTGAGCGCAGCCACACAGAGACGTGGGCCGGCTGCATCGAATCTTTGACTACAGTAACCAGGTTTGCGGTGAGGCTATCCAGATCCACCTCGTCCCTCAGCCTGGAGTGGAATGCGTCGAGGGTCTTTCTCGCGTCGTACTTGCTTCTATAGAAGCGCCTATCTATGAACGACTGGATGCGTCGCCTAAGGGGGTTGAAGAGGGCGGCGATGACTAACGTGGAGGCCACGACCGCCAGTTGCGACTCCTGACCGGTGAGTGTGCGGAACGTTCCCTGGAGCGCCAGCACGCCGGCCACATAGAGAAGGGCGAGCATGGCCGTGAGCGAACCGTAGACGAGGGTGCGATTTATGATGAGGTCAATGTCGTAGAGCCTGTAGCGCAGGATCGCTATCCCTATGGCGATAGGAATAGCTGGTATCGTGGCTATGTTAAGCGCGAACCCGGCCCTCTCGAACCAGAGTGGTGTGTCTATCACTGCAGGGACATTGTATGCAAGTATGGCGCCGCTGACGTTTGCCGCAGCGGCGTAGACAAACCACTTGATCTGCTGGCGTTCTATCCCTACGGCCCGGCGCAAGCGCACAAACAGCGATGAGGCTGCTGCGACAGTCAGAAGAGGAGCCATCGAGTACAAGACCGCTTTGTAGTAGACATTGGAGAATCCCTCTATCCCGAGAGGATTTCGGATCGGGCCAAGAACCCCTATCAGCGCTCCAGGAGTCAGGGCGGCGAAGATCACTCCTGCAAGGACAAAAGCCACCGTCAGCCACGCCAACAATCTCCAGCGCCTGCCCGGCAATCGTCCAGTTGGGAATAGCAGGATATAGAAGACCGTAAGGCCAATTATGACGGGCAGGAGCCAGGAAGCGATCCAGGCCAGCGCTTCACCCGCCGGGAGCGAGTCGGGTTGTGCCAGCAGGGCATAGATGGCGTATTGGCCACTGAAGTGGCTGATGCTGATGACGAGGCCGTAGAGGCACAACAGCCAGCCCACGGGGTTTGCGGGATGACGCGAGGCGATCAAAGCCCCGACCGGCGCGTAGCTTATCGCGGTAAGCGTATTATCGAGCCA
>DASSJP010000550.1:0-4576 GCA_035691165.1 Rubrobacter sp. | reverse complement strand
TGCGTGGGATCTCGTTGACCGTGGACAGGGGAGAGGTGGTCACCCTCATCGGCTCGAACGGGGCCGGAAAGACGACGACCCTCCGCTCCATCAATGGCATCCTGCCCCCGCGCGAGGGCACAATCATCTTCGAAGGAGAGGAGATCCAGGGCATCCCCGCCCACGATATGATCACGAAGGGCATCGCCCAGAGCCCCGAGGGACGCAAGATTTTCCACCGCATGACGGTCCTGGAGAACCTCGAGATGGGCGCCTACCATCGTAACGACCGCGCCGGTATAAGCGAGGATATGGACCGCGTCTTCGACCTCTTCCCGCGCCTGAAGGAACGTATCAAACAGGAGTCCGGCACGATGAGCGGCGGCGAGCAGCAGATGCTCGCCATCGGCCGCGCCCTGATGAGCCGCCCGAAACTGCTCCTCCTCGACGAGCCCTCGATGGGACTTGCTCCCGTGCTTGTCGAGCGCATCTTCGACATCATCAAGGACATCAACAAACAGGGCACCACGATCCTGCTCGTCGAACAGAACGCCAACGTCGCGCTGGAGATCGCCACCCGCGGCTACGTCCTGGAAACAGGCATCATCGTCAACGCAGCCTCCGCAAGCAAGCTCCGCCAAGACCCGAAGGTCCGCGAAGCATACCTCGGAGAGATCTAGCGATTTCCCCACTATATTAGTGAACTTAAGCGTGAACTAAGTTACACTGTGGACATGTCGGGCATGCACATACGGGCGGGCGAGCGCTTATATATGGGGCTCTCGCACTACGCGCCTTCGTACCGGCTCAAGCAGCTCGCCTGGAGCGGTTACGGATTCGGACACACCTCGCGCAGGGAGCCCGGCGACGTGCGTGGGACCGTTATCGGCAAGAAGGGCCGGTTCCGGGGTCTGCAGACAACCAGAGGAGGTGACGTTTAAGGAAGAATCCAGGAAGGTGACTCAATGACCCTCGATCTCCGGTCGGACCTTTACGAGGCCTGCCAGCAAATTTCCCCCAAACATGCAGACTACGTGACACAACCCATCCAGGATGGCTTTGACTGGTACTCCTCCCTCTCAGGTTGCCAATTCGACCGGCTTTACCTTGTGGCCTTCCGCTCTGTCCGACGTCCTACCGCAGATCTCGACCTCCTGCGTGAATACGACGACCGGGCCTACGAGGAGGCGCTGAAGTCAGGTGGATTGCTTCGCTACTTCAAAGGACACCCGAACGACCGGGGCGAGTGCCTGTCGTTCTGCCTGTGGGAAAGCAGCGAACAGGCCGGGAAGGCTGCAGGCGGCGCATCGCACCGGTCTGCCGCGGACCTTACCTCGCAGATGTACATATCCTACGTGCTCGACCGTTACTGGTTGAAGAAGATCATTACTCCTCGGGGGGAGAGGCTCATCTTCGAGCCGATCCTGGTGTAAGGCCCCGATCTGGGCGGGAATCGGCGCGCCCCTCCGGTATAATCAGGTCAGTGCGAGTTTATCTGATCGACGGCTATTCACTCCTGTACAGGGCGTTCTACGCGCTGCCGCAGAGCATTAGTACTTCCAGCGGTCTGCCGACGAACGCCCTTTACGGCTTCACGAGCATGCTGCTCAAGCTGCTCGACACAGAAGACGAGGTGGGGCTAGGGGTCGTCTGGGACGGCGGGATGCCGAAGTTCAGGCTGGAAGTCTTCCCCGAGTACAAAGCGCAGCGCTCTGCCATGCCCGAGGAGCTCAGGTCGCAGCTCGACCACCTCGATGAGATCCTGGACGCCATGAACATCCCCGCGATCAGGGCCGAGGGCTTCGAGGCCGACGACGCCCTGGCGACGATGTCGAAGCAGGTGCCCGAAGGCGTTGAGCTTTACATAGTGACCGGCGACCAGGACGCGATGCAGCTCGTGGACGGACGAGTCAAGGTGCTACGCACCACCCGCGGCGTCTCCGAGACGAAGACGTACGGGCGCGAGGAGGTCGTCGAGGAGTACGGCGTTACGCCGGAGCAGATCCCCGACTACAAAGCCCTCACAGGAGATTCCTCGGACAATATCCCCGGCGTGCGCGGCATCGGTCCGAAGGGCGCTGCGAACCTGCTCAAGCAGTTCGGTACGCTGGATGGCGTCTACGAGAACCTGGAGAATATTTCCGCGAAAGGCACGCGCAAGAAGCTCGAAGAAGGCAGGGAGAGCGCCTTCATGTCGCTGGAGCTCGCGAGGATGCGCTTCGACGTGCCCGTGAAGTTCGACCACGAAGCGCTGCGCTTCGAGGGCATCTCACCGCAGATCCGGGACATTACAAGGCGCTACGAGTTCCGTACCCTGGAATCCCGCTTCGACACGTTGCCCGTCGCGGGAGGCGAGGAACTACCTCCCAGAGAACGACAGGAGGTCCATGTCTCGGACGAGCCGGTCGAACTCTCGTTCGAGCCGGGTGCGGGCGCCCCGGTTGGAGATGGGCGCTGGGCCGTAGCCGTCTCCAAAGACGAGGTGCGCCTCACCGACGGGGTGCCCGACGTACCCATCAAAGTGCACGATGCGAAGCGGCTCGGGGTGCGGGACGCTGACTTCGACACGTATCTCGCCGCCTACCTCGTGAAGCCGGGGCTCGGGAGCTACGAGCTGGATGCGCTGGCGTCGGAAAGGGGGATGGCCGAGGTCGAGGTAGGGCACGACGACCCGGCTGTCACGGAGGCTGCGAGAAGGGCTGCGCTCGTGTACGTGCTCTCTCCGAGGCTCGAAGCGGAGCTCGAAGAGATGGGGCTCGCCAGGCTCTACTACGACGTTGAGCTGCCGCTCGCCGACGTGCTCGGGGAGATAGAGGAGATCGGGATGCCCGTCGATGCGAGCACCCTCGAAGAAGTCGGCGCGGACCTGGAGGAGCGTATCTCTTCGGTGGAGCAGCACATCTACGAGGAGGTCGGACATCCATTCAACATCGGGTCGCCGAAGCAGCTTGGGGAAGTTCTGTTCGAGGAGATGAGCATTCCCCCCGTCAGGAAGACCAAGACCGGCTACTCGACGGACGCGAAGGTTTTGCAGCAGCTCGCCATAGAGCATCCCATAGCCGACCGAATCATCGAGTATCGTGAGCTGACCAAGCTCATGGGCACGTATATAGAAGGGCTTCTGAAGCTCATCTCTGAGGACGGTCGCATACACAGCACCCTGCAGCAGACCCGTGCGGCAACGGGCCGTCTATCGAGCGACTCGCCCAATTTGCAGAACATCCCCGTCCGCACGGAGATGGGCGTGCGCATCAGGGACGCGTTTACCGCCTCGCCTGGCCGCAGGCTTGTGGTCGCCGACTATTCCCAGATAGAGCTTCGGATCCTCGCGCACATGACCGGCGAGCCCGCGCTGGTCGAGTCCTTTGCCAACGGAGAGGACATACATACGCGTACGGCTTCCGAGGTCTTCGACGTGCGCATGGAGAGCGTGACGCCGGAGCTCAGGCGGCGGGCGAAGATGGTCAACTTCGGCATCCTTTACGGCATCTCCGGGTTCGGGCTGGCAACGAGGCTGGGGAACGTGCATCCTGCCGAGGCCGAGCGGTACATCAAGCGCTACTTCGAGCGCTACCCGAGGGTGACCGAGTTCATGCAGGAGACCCTCGAGGAAGCCGAGGAGCTCGGGTACTCGACGACGCTCTTCGGGAGGCGGCGCTACGTCCCTGAGCTCGGGAACTCCAACAAGAACGTCAGGAAGCTGGGGGAGAGGATCGCCTTCAACGCCCGCGTGCAGGGGACGGCGGCTGACATCATCAAAGTTGCGATGGTCGATCTTGCGCCCAGGCTCGCATCTATTGGGGCCGATATGATCATGCAGGTCCACGACGAGCTCGTCTTCGATGTTGACGAAGACAGCGTCGAGGAAGTGGCCGATCTCGCCGTTGACAGGATGGTCGCGGCTTACGATCTACGCCCGCCGCTCGAGGTCGAGGCCAAGGTCGGTCAGCGGTGGGGGCAGGTGCGTCCACTGTAGACTGAGATCTCGGGCCCGGTTTTCACGGGCGGAATTGCTGTATAATCTGCACCCGTCAAGCAAAGTAAAGGAAAGCTACTGTTTCATGACTGACACCACACAAAAGCCGTCCCGCGAGTTGACCATGAAGGACTTCTTCCGGGAGGAGAACGGGGAGGTCGTCCCCGTCGACGAGAGCGTCCTCATAGATTTCAAGGACGGGGACATCGTCGAGGGCGAGGTCGTCCGGATAGACAGGGACGAGGTACTCGTCGATATCGGCTACAAGTCGGAGGGTCTGATCCCCTCAAACGAGTTGAGCATCCGCAAGGGTGCAGACCCGCACGACGTCGTTGACCTCGGCCAGAGGCTAGAAGCCCTCGTGATGCAGAAAGAGGACGCTGACGGGCGTCTCATTCTCTCGGCCAAGCGGGCAGCGTTCGAGCGGGCCTGGAACCGCATCGAGGAGGCGTACAACGACCAGCGCACCGTCGAGGGCCCCGTCATCGAGGTCGTTAAGGGTGGCCTGATCCTGGACATCGGGTTGCGCGGCTTCCTGCCGGCGAGCCTGGTTGACATAAGACGCGTCAGGAACCTTGACTCTTTCCTCGGACAGAGGCTGGAATGCAAGGTCATCGAGCT
>DASSJP010000549.1:0-3214 GCA_035691165.1 Rubrobacter sp. | reverse complement strand
GCGGGCTATCTGGCCCGGCGCGGGCTTGTGGACGGCGGGCGGCTCATGATCACCGGCGGCAGCGCCGGCGGCTACACGACGCTCTGCGCGCTCACTTTCAGGGACACTTTCGCGGCTGGCGCGAGCCACTTCGGGGTCAGCAACGTGGAGGCCCTGGCGGAGGAGACCCATAAGTTCGAGTCGCGCTACCTCGACCGCCTCATCGGACCCTACCCCGAGCGCGCCGACCTCTACAGGAAGCGCTCGCCGATCCACTTCACAGACCGTCTCTCGTGTCCTGTGATCTTCTTCCAGGGCCTGGAAGACGAGGTCGTGCCACCGAATCAGGCCGAGACTATGTTCGCTGCCCTGAAGGAGAAGGGCCACCTCGTCTCCTACGTCCCCTTCGAGGGAGAGCAACACGGCTTCCGGCGCGCCGAGAACATCAGGCGTGCCCTTGACGGCGAACTGTACTTCTACTCGCGCGTCTTCGGCTTCGACCTCGCAGACCCTGTCGAGCCGGTACCGGTCGAGAACTTATGAACAGACAGGAGGAGAGCGATGGGCGAATGGCGCGACGAGTGGCGGGAGAGGAACAGGGACCACTGGGACGAGCGCGTCCCGATCCACGTCTCAGGCGAGTTCTACGACGTTGCCTCGTTCAAGGCGGGTCAGGAGCGTCTGCAACCGTTCGAGATCTCCGAGGTCGGCGACGTTTCGGGCAAGGAGTTGCTGCACCTCCAGTGCCACTTCGGGATCGACACACTCAGCTGGGCCCGCCGCGGCGCCAGCGTGACGGGCCTTGACTTCTCGGCTCCTGCTGTAGAAACGGCCCGCGGGCTCGCCTCCGAGCTGGGTCTGGAAGCGACGTTCGTACGGTCCGACGTCTACGATGCGGTGGACGCCACGGGCGGGCGTACCTTCGACATCGTCTACACGGGTCGGGGCGCGATCATCTGGCTACCTGACATCGTGCGGTGGGCCGAGGTGGTCGCGGATCTCGTAAAGCCGGGCGGCTTCCTATACCTGACGGAGTTCCACCCTTTCACCGAGGTCTTCGGAGACGACGCGCTGACCGTTGAGCACGACTATTTCCAGGACGAGAATCCCCGCGTATGGGACGAGCCCGGTACCTACGCCGACTTCGACGCACAGACGTCCAATAACCTGACCTACGAATGGAACCACACCCTCGGAGAGGTGGTGAGCGCCGTGAGTGCCGCTGGCCTGAGCATCGAGCTGCTACGCGAGTTCGACTACACGAAGTTCGCGCGATGGCCTTTCCTCGAGAAGTCCGGGTTCGACACCTACCGTCTACCCGAGGGCACGCCCCGCCTTCCGCTCATGTACTCGCTGCGAGCACGCAAGGTGTAGGAGGGGCGCTTCGCGCGAAGCGCCCCTCCTACACTAGTCTATCCGGCGTTGGCTTGAGAAGCCGGTCGCAAGACCCTTTCGAGCTCGGCCCTGATGATCAGTCGGTCCGTATAGTTCGGGAGCGTGCATGTCTGGAGGGTGACTATGTTCATCCCTCGGACAGGCTTGGTCGCCGAGGCATCGTCGGGTGCCAGGATGAAACGGTCGTAGACCCTGTAGATGTATCTGTTGTGTTCGGAATCGGTAAGTACGACCCTGTGCCCGCGCCTCAGCTCGTTCAGATCCCAGAAGACGAGCCAGCTCTTCGTGTGCGGGTAGCCAAGCCTGTGGCCCGCGATGTAGACGTTCGCGTCCCGCTGCCACGGGAATCCGGTTCCCTCGAGGTGCAGCGTCCCGTCGTGCAACGCCGACTCGCTGTTCGCTGCGCCCGTGTAGACGGGGACGTCTTGCACCCGCTTCATGCTCGGGATGGTCAGCTCCATGGTGTTGTCCCTCTTCGGCGGCGGCGACCCGGCCTCTTCCCCCGCCTTCTGAACGTCGAGGAACACGAGCCCTGTCGCGAGCAGGATCAGGACCAGCCCGACCATTACGAGCAGGCTGCGGTTAGGCCGCCACATGGACCTGCTGTAACGCGTCCTTTTCTGTTCACGGGTCCATGACCCATATGGTTTGGTTCTCACGGAGGGATATGATACAGCCCTCGCGCAACAAAACAATACTAAGCGTTAACAATCGTTCGCGAGACCGACACCAGCCGGCTACCTCCTGCGGCGGGGATCCAGGGCGTCGCGCAGGCCGTCACCGATAAAGTTGACGGCGAGGACAGAGAGGGCTATGGCGATGCCTGGGAAGATTATGGCGTGCTGCCCCTGCTGGAAGACGCCATATCCTGCGCGGAATGCGTCGGTCAACATGGCGCCCCACTCCGGGGAGGGAGGACGGGCGCCGAGCCCGAGGAACGAGAGGGCTGCGACGTCGAGGATCGCGGTCGCCAGGGTAAGGGTTGCCTGCACGATAAGGGGGGCCATGCTATTCGGCAGCACGCCGGAGAACACGATCTGGGCATTTCCGGCGCCAAGGGCCCGCTCGGCCTCGATGTAGTCCCGCTCCCTGACGGAGATTACGGCAGAGCGCACTACTCGTGCAATCTGCGGGATGAACACGACGCCTATGGCGAGCATGGCGTTTGCCAGGCTCGGCCCGAGGATGGACACGATAACGATGGCGAGCAGGATGCTCGGGAAGGCGAGCAAGACGTCCATCAGCCTCATCAGCACGGAATCGGACCAGCCGCCGAAGTACCCTGCCACAAGCCCTATGACGGTTCCAACCGCCGTGGAAATTGCCACGGCGGCGAGTCCTGCGGAGAGTGAGATCCTCGCGCCGTAGATCACACGCGAGAGGATGTCCCTGCCGAGCTCGTCCTGCCCGAACGGATGCGCTGCGCTTGGCGGCGCGAACTTGGCGACCAGGTCCTGCGCCAGAGGGTCGTAGGGTGCGATCAGGGGCGCGAAGATCGCCATGAGGATGAAGATGCTTAGGACGACCGTACCGAAGACAGCCAGGCGGTTCGAGAAGAAGACGCGCATGAAGTCCTGCTTGCGGCTTCGAGTCTCGACGCTTGAGGTAGTCTCCGTGTCCTGCTGAAGTTGCGCCTCGGCCATCGTCTAGTACCTCACCCTCGGATCGAGGACCGCGTAGAGAATATCTACGGCCAGATTCACTAGCACGAAGAGCGTGGCCCCGTAGAGGACTACGCCCTGGATCATGGCGTAGTCCCTTCGGAAGATGGACTCGTAGGCGATCTGGCCCACCCCTGGCCAGGAGAAGATTGTCTCCGTGATGACCGCCCCGCCCATCA
>DASSJP010000548.1:0-2406 GCA_035691165.1 Rubrobacter sp. | reverse complement strand
TCTGCGTTGGCGGATAATCCGCGCCGGCATCATCTAAGAGGTCCTTGTTGTAGACGATGATGTTGCCCCCGAGGAAGTCTCCAACACCGAAGATGCCCTGCTTGGGCCCGTCCTCCAGCGTGAAGCGCGCAACACCACCGGGCGCGAAGTCCCCGACATTGATGTCCCAGGCATTGTAGAACGGGGCGAGGTCGGCGGTCAGATGGGCCTTCATCCAGGCCCTCTCTTCCATGACCGCGATATCTGGCGGATTGTGGGCCTGGAGCGCGACGTTGACCTTGGTTACGTAGTTCTCCTCAGGATAGGTGACGTACTTGAGCGTGATGTTCGAGTACTCTTTCTCGAACGCCTTCTTGTACGCCTTCAAGGAGGCAGGGTCCTGGGCGTACATCCATATGGACAACTCTACAGGCGGGCCGTCGTAAGGCTTCCAGTTCTCAGCCAGCTTCTTCAGCTCTGGACTCTGTTCGGCCTGGATCTTGCCGACGTCAACCTCGCCGCCACCTCCTCCCTTCTTCGCCCCGGGAGGCCCGCTACCTTGTTCCATATTGCATCCAGCCAGCATCGCGCCGCCGGCCATCATCGCGGAGAGACGCAAGAAGTGTCCCCGGCTGATCCTGTGCTGCCGCTGCATCCCTATCTCCTCCTGACATACCGAATACTCGCCAACATCCCCCCGCCATTCTCCGTGCGGCGGCGCACGACCCGGCCAGCGTTATCCGACAAACCTACTTATACTATTTGCAACCCCACTTGTGCCACCTATAATCTCACTTATGACATAGTATAAAGTATCTCCTACCGGCGCAACAAGATGTTGCATCGGCGTGCTGGACGTGGGGGTGCCATGGCGGACGGGACAAGGGGGTTTGGATGCCGCGCGAACTGATAGCTCTGGAGCCACGGAAGCCGGTCTTACGGGAGTACGAGGAGCCGGAGTTGCGTCTGCGGCAGGTCCGAATTCGCACGGAGTTCGCCTCGCCCAAGCACGGGACGGAGATGGTAGGTTTCCGGAACGAGCCTTCGGCGAGACGTCCTTATGACCCTGAGTGGGGATGCGTTATACCACGGGTGGGGGGAGAGGGTCCGCGCAACTTCCCATTGGGCAACATGGCCGTTGGCGTCGTCACCGAGGTCGGACCAGAGGCGACGCGTTTCGGGGTCGGGGATCGGGTGTTCGGACACCTCTCCATCCGTGAGACGCACACAGTTGGCGAGGGTTATGTGGACCCGTTGCCCGACGCACTCGAAGCAGAATCGGCGGTGTGCCTGGATCCCGCGGTCATGGCGCTTGCGATGCGGGACGCGGAGATCCGGCTCGGAGACCACGTGGCCGTCTTCGGCCTCGGCGCGATCGGCCTGATGGCCGTGCAGATGGCGCGCATTGCCGGGGCTGACAAGGTCATCGGCGTGGACCCCATCGAGGCCAGGCGGGAAGTGGCCGAGGCGCTGGGCGCTGACGTGGCGCTCGACCCGCTCGAAAACGACGGCGATGCCGGGATGAGCATCAGGCGCATCTCGGGCGCCGCGCTGGGTGAGGTCGAGCGCCCCGAAGGGAAGCGTGTGCTCGGCGGTTACTGGGAGGTGCCGACGCAGTTCGGGCAACGCGGCGTGGACGTCGCAATCGAAGCTTCGGGTAGCGTCAGGGCGCTACAGCAAGCCATCCGCGCCACGCGGTTCGGTGGGACGATATGTATGGTCTCGTTCTATGGTGGGGACGCAGCCGGTCTCAGGCTGGGCGACGAGTTCCACGTCAATCGCCAGCAGCTCGTCTCCGCGCGCGTCGAGAGCCTGCCGCTGCGCGATGCACCCGCCTGGACCCTGGAGCGGCTCGTTGACGTCGCGCTTCGCTGGCTCGCCTCGGGCCGCCTCCGCACGGAGGGCATCGTGACACCTGTGGTGCCCTTCGATGAGTCCGTCGAGGCATACCGCGAGATCGACGAGCACCCCGAGCGTTCGATCAAGCTCGGCATCAAGTTCACCTAGTTGCCCCTGAAGATGCTCAGTCGAACAGGGGGATGACCTCGCGGGCGAAACGGCGGACCGCATCCTGATCGTAGGCCTCGCGCGGGATCGTGACGATGAAGTAGTCGATCCCGGCATCGATCACGGGCTGTAAACGCTCCCTGACCATCTCCGGCGTACCGACGATGGTGCCCGTCGCGTAATCGTCTAAGGAGCGGGAGCCGCGCGCGGCGGCCGTCGCCTGCTCAGCATTAGCCATGTCGTCGACGACGTGGATATCGACGCTGGTGGACTTGATGATCTCTTCGTAATCGCGGCCTAGGTCGTCGCTGTGACGCTTCAGGACGTCCAGCTTGTGGCTGATCGTCTCGATGTCGGCAGGGACAGAACCGGCGACGTTGCAGGCGTCGCCCCACCGTGCGACGAGCTTCAAAGTGACCT
>DASSJP010000547.1:0-11532 GCA_035691165.1 Rubrobacter sp. | reverse complement strand
AAGCTCGACCACGGCATCCTCGTCGAAGTCGGCCCGCAAGCGCCCGAACAGCTCTTCATCGACCTCCCTGTCAGAGAGGGTGATAGCATCGGCGTACTCGAGCGCCACACGTTCCCGATCGTCGTAGAGCGGGCTCGTAGCGTACTCTTCGAGAGCCAGGATCTTCTCGTCCGAGATTCCCAGTTCGCTGCTCACGGCAGCGTTTATATCCTGTCAAAACACGCAGCCGTTGAGGGTGGCGACCCTTCGATTCACGAGGGCCACGAGCTTGGGGTCAAGAAGCCCCGAAGCATCTAGTCCTGCCCACATGCCCCGTATACCACGGAAGATACTCGGACGTCGGGCGTATACGAGATGGTTGAGGAGCGGCGCACCCCATCTGTCGGTCTGCGCCTCGAGAACGGCCCGGATACGCTTCTCCACCCGCTCCGGATCTACGCCTTCTATGCGTGCCACGACGTGCTCCTTTCGCCGGACGAGATCACTCACTCGACGGCCAGCCGCCGTCTCAGATTGTCTTTCACCTCGGGCCACTCGTCGTCGATGATGCTGTAGTAGGCGGAGTCGCGGCGCTCGCCGCCCCGCACGAGCATGTGCTTGCGGAAGACGCCCTCGAATTGCGCGGGGAGAGCGGCAAGCGCGCCGCGAGAGATCTCGTTGCGCGCGTCGGTCTTGAACTCGACACGCAGGCATTCGAGGCGTTCGAAAGCGTACTCCAGCATAAGGAGCTTGGCCTCTACGTTGGCTCCGGTCTGCCAGCGCGAAGGCGCGAGCCAGGTCCACCCGATCTCCAGCCCCCTGTGCTCGGGACGAAGTGCGAGATAACGAGTACTGCCGATGGGCTCCCCCGTGCGGGCGTCGAGCGTCGCGAACGCGCCCTCGCTTCCAGCCTCGGAAGCGGATAGCGCATTCTCGATCCAGGCGTGGAACGTCTCGCGTGACTCGCTGGCGTCGTAGTGCATCCAGCGCCAGATCCTCTCGTCCCGCGCTACCTCGAAGAGTCCCTGCTCGTGACACCGCGCCAGCGGCTCGAGGCGCACGATCTCTCCTTCAAGCACGCTCGTCAGGTTCTCCCACATACAGATCACCCCTTCGCCAGTAGACCCCACTCGAAGAATATGGTAACGGAATGTGGCCCCCGTACCAGATCCACTATCATGTACTTTGACCAGACCATTAAGGCCACGAACGTCTGGAGGTGGAGCATGGCGAAGAAGGCAGCCGGGGTGCCTGTCTGGATCTCCCTGGACGCTTCCTCGGGCGCGCCGATCTACCGGCAGCTCTACGAGAGGATGCGGGCCGAGATCCTGGCCGGACGGCTCCCTGCCCGCACGCGGCTGCCTTCGACGCGGACGCTCGCCGCTGAGCTGGGCGTATCCCGCTCGACCGTGGTTACGGCGTTCGAGCACCTGCTAGCCGAAGGATACCTGGAAGGAAAGGTCGGCTCGGGCACCTTCGTCGCGGGATCTCTGCCCGAGGAGTTACTGGGCGTACAGGCCCGGCGGGACCACCAACATGGTCAGGCACGCTCGGGGCTGAGACTCTCCAGGCGCGGTGCGCTGTTAGCTGCGACGCCAACGACGGCGGTTGGCGACCGTGGAACGCCACGAGCATTCCGACCTGGCGTCCCGGCACTCGACCAGTTCCCTCACGGGGTGTGGCGCAGGATCTCGGGCAACGTGTGGCGGCGACCATCGGGAGCCATGCTCGGTTACGGAGACCCGGCGGGATACTTGCCGCTGCGGGAGGAGATCTCGGCGCATCTCGGGTCGGCGCGGGCTGTGCGGTGCGAGCCCGAGCAGGTCATAGTGGTCTCCGGTTCACAGCAGGCCCTGGATCTCGCATCGCGCGTGCTCCTCGACCCGGGCGATGCTGCCTGGGTCGAGGACCCGGGGTACATGGGTGCCCGGGGCGCTCTCTCCGGGTCGGGTGCCAGGCTCGTGTCCGTTCCGGTGGACGCGGAGGGGCTGGTGGTGCAGGCGGGGATCGAACGCGAGCCGGACGCCCGTCTAGTCTGCGTCACGCCTTCGCATCAGTATCCGCTCGGCGTAACCATGAGGTTCGCCCGGCGGCTGGAACTGCTCAGGTGGGCGAGCCGTTCCGGGGCGTGGGTGATCGAAGACGACTACGACTCCGAGTACCGCTATACGGGGCGCCCGCTCGAAGCCTTGCAAGGATTGGATACGGAGGGACGCGTCGTCTACGTCGGCACCTTCAGCAAGGTCCTCTTCCCTGGCCTCAGGCTCGGCTACCTGGTCGTCCCCCCCGACCTCGTGGACGCTTTCGTCGCGGCCCGCGAGCTCACCGACCGGCATCCGCCCACCGTCGAGCAGGCCGTACTCGCCGAGTTCATCGCAGGGGGACACTTCGTCAGGCACCTGCGCCGCATGCGTTCTCTGTACGCCGCTAGGCAGGCTGCGCTGGTCGAGGAGATCTCACGCGAACTATCCGGCCTCATCGACGCCAGCCCCGCCGGATCAGGGATGCACCTCGTTGGCTGGCTCCCGGAGGAAATGGACGACAGGGACGCTTCGAGGCTCGCCGCCAAACATGGCGTGGAGGCGCCCCCGATCTCGCTCTACAGAACACACCCGGACGGGCGAGGAGGGCTCATGCTCGGATACGCGGCGGTGGGCGAGGCAGACATATGCGACGGCGTGCACCGGCTCGCGAAAGCTCTGCAATAGGCTTCAGGTGTCAGGTTTCAGGCATCAGGGAAAAGGTGTACACGGAAACCGTCCGTCGAAAACGCTACCATCGGCGGCGTGTTTCCGTTGGAAACACTCACCACAACACAAAGAAGCTGACGGCTGATACCTGATGCCTAACTCGAAAGGAGCGCGTCGTGGATTACAGGACTTCCGGCGTAATGATGTCGTACAGGGTTCTCGGTGAGGGGACGGAGGACCCCCTCGTCCTGCTCCACGCCTTCCCGCTGAACGGAAGAATGTTCGAGTCGCAGATGACTGCCTTCTCGGGAGCCCGCAGCGTTGTCGCCCCGGATTACCCCGGATTCGGACGTTCTCCACGTACGCCGGCCCAGCCCGACGTCCACTACTACGCGGAAGGGATACGTACCCTCCTGGACAGGCTGCATCTCGAACGAGTCGTCCTCGGTGGCGTCTCCCTGGGCGGCTACGTCGCCTTCGAGTGCATGAGGCTCTTCCCCGAGAGGGTGTCCGCCCTCGTCCTCGCCAACACCCGCCCCGAACCCGACTCTGAAGAGATGCGCGAGACCCGCAACGAGATGGCCCTACGCGTCGCCCAGGAAGGGGTCGAGGTCCTCGTGAAGCTCCAGATGGAGCGTCTCCTCGCCCCCGCTACGCTGCAGAACGACGAGGAATTAGTAGAGAACGTGCGGGCTATGATCCTGGAGAACTCCCCCGACGGCGCGGTCGCGGCCCTCGGCGCCATGCGCGAGCGGCCAGATTCGACCCCGCTCCTCGGTCAGATCGGCGTCCCGACACTCGTCGTTGGCGGCGAGGAGGATGGTACCTCCACTCCCGAAGTCATGGGCGCTATGGCAGCGAAGATACCCGAAGCCCGCCACGTGACCATCCCCAATGCAGGCCACCTCTCGAACCTCGAAGCCCCCGAGAAGTTCAATGCCGCCCTCGAAGAATTCCTGAAAAGCATCAAGTAGAGGAAGCGGAAGCCACGCTATTGCTGGGGAAGCAGCGTGGCCTCGTAGCGCAGATCCCTGACTTCCTTGCCGAGGACCTTCAGGTTGACCGAGACCTCATCATCTTCGTCGTCGAGTCCGACTACGGCGCTGATGCGCAGCGGCTCGCCTGGAGAGACCTTGCCCCCGGCCTGCGCGCCGCCCGCCGTGCTGACGTACGCCTTCGCCGTCCCTTTCCCCACCGTGATGTTCGCGTCGAGCCTGTAATTCCCGGAGAGTTCTTCGCCGGTGTCGATGATGCCGAGTGAGGGTTGGCCCCGCACGCCGGCCACGCTGCCGGTGCACGCGACCGTCTTATCCGCGAAGAGACCGCCACTGGATTTGCAGGACTGCTCGGAGCCGGAGATGGTGCCTGACTTGCACCCCGTCAACACGAGCGCGCAGCAGAGCATAGCTACCAGGAAACACCTTCGCGCCCTGCGGACCATCGCGGACATCTCGCTCGTCGTCATGTGCCTCCGTTCACGAACGGGCTGAGAGGACCCGCTCGGCGACAGCTACGATCCCCGAAGGCTCGATGGCGGCAGAAGCACCCATGGACATGATACCGGCGAGCACGCCGACAACGACGAAGATCGCCCCGAACAGGAACAGGCCCACCGCAAGCAGGCCGAGCAGGAGTGCGGTCCTCTTGTACTTCTTCTCCAGTTGCTCCTCCGAACGGTGGCTGATCAGGAACCGCTCCTCCCCGCCTTCCTCCGCAGGGGCCCCGATGTGCCCGTCCTCCTGGGCCACGCCGAGCACGTACACCGGCGCGTCTACCGGCAGGACGCTCTCCACGTAGCGGTATCCGATGGTGCGCGCTCCCCCACCCAGGTTTACCGAGATGCCACCCAGCGTGATGCTTCCTTCGCCTCCCGTATCGTTCTCGAAGCGGTTCATCACCTCCAGGGCATCGACCTCGGCGCCCTCACCGCGTATTCCGACCACTCCAGAGTCATCCTCAACGACGAAGGGGGCGAACCGCTCATTGGAGGCCATCACCTCCGAGCGCCTCCTCGTCTGCAGGTCTCCGTCCGCGTCCCTGTCGGTCTCATGGTACTCGCGGATAACCTGGGACAGGTAGTAGGCGCACTCGTGCCCTGCCATCTCGCTCTTCAGAGGCTCCTCGCAGCGCACAAATCCCTTCACCTCGACGGGCGCGCCGGCAGATAGAGCAGCCACCTCCGCGGCCTGCGAGGTCTCTACCCTGCGCATGAGATCAGTCTTGCGTAGCTGCTTGCGCCTCTGGTAGAGAAGCACCCCGGCGGCAACCCACATCAGGATGCCGACCCCCCCGAAGACCAATATGAACAACATCTCCCTTACCTCCTTGTCGCCCGTCCGTAGTATGCGTCCGGCCCGCGCGGGGAGGGACGCTCCTCCCCGCCTCAGATTATCTTCTCCTAGGAACAGTTCCTGATCGAAGCCTCCCTGGTGTCGGTCGTGCAACGGTTGGTGCCAGCCCCGCCATTCAAGGTGTCGTTGCGGTTGATCCCATCCCGAGAATCCAGCTTGTCGTTGCCTCCGAGTCCCGATAGCTCGTCTGCTCCCTTGCCTCCTACGAGGGCGTTAACCGCTCCAGAACCACTCAGGGTGTCGCCAAGGGGCGAACCGGTGAGGTTCTCTATCCCTACCAGGGCCGACCCTTCCACGGGATTCGTCCCTACCCTCCTTGCGAAGCCGCTCACCAAAGAGGCTTCTATGGGTGTGCCCGAGCCTGCGAAGGAGGCGGTGTCTGTGCCTGCTCCGCCGTTCAGGGTATCTGTGCCTGCTGCGCCGATAAGCCTGTCGTTACCTGCGTCACCGAGGATGATGTCGTTGCCGCCAGCGCCATCGATGGTGTCGTTGCCGCCGAGGCCGCAGATCACGTCGTTGCCCGGCGTGCCTGTCATGGTGTTGTCAGCATACGTTCCCGTGAGGGTACAGGTCGGACGGGCAACCGCCCAGTCGGCGTCGGAGTCCCAGACGGTGTTCGTGGTAAGGCGCTGCATACCAGAGCCATTCGTGGCGCTCATCGTATAGAGCTCCGTTGCGCCGCCGTTGGTGTCGCGGTTGCTCTCGAAGATGATCCTGGTGCCGTCGGGAGAGAAGGACGGCCTTATGTCGCTGGTTCCCTGGTCGTTGATAAGGTTCGTCTTGCCGGAGCCGTCCGAGTTCATCACCCATATGTCTTTGCCGATGGTATTGGGGCAGATCAAAGCGCCAGAGAAGACGATCCTGGTGCCGTCCGGGGAGAAGGAGGGCTCTCGGCTTGCCCCGTTGTGGAAGTAGCCAGGCTGATTCGGACACTGCGGGAGGGAGTCCTCGGGGGTGAGGTTGGTCTGTCCCGTGCCGTCCGTGTTCATCACGTAGATACAGGTGCCGGCGCCGCAGGTACCGCGCGTGTAGATGATACTGTTGCCGTCGGGCGAGAAGGCGGGGTCGCGCTCGGAGTTGGACGGCGTGTTGGTGAGGTCGGTAAGGCCCGAACCGTCGGCGTTCATCACCCAGATGTCGCCACCGTTCCTGGAGAAGGCGATCCTGGTTCCGTCCGCGGACCATGTCGGGTCCTCGTCTGTCGCATTACCGTCGGTGAGCATCTTCTGTCCCGAGCCGTCGGCGTTCATCACCCAGATGCCACGCAGGAACTCGTAGGCTATGCGCGAGCCGTCGGGGGAGACGGCAGGATTGCCCTCCGCGTTGAAATTGGTGGTTAGCTTGGTCGCTCCTGTACCGTCGCCGTTCATCGTCCAGACGTCGCCGCCGGTGTAGAAGGCGATCCTGCCGTTCGTACCGGGGAAGGCGGCATCCGCCGGTCCCGTCACCGTGAGAGCCAGCAGAAGCGCCGCCAGCAACGCCGTAATGAGTGTTGCGATCATTCCTTTATGGTCGAACATCGTCATCTCTATCCTCCTTGACGCGACGCGTCCCGCTACTGGACTCGCCTATCTCTCTATCTCTGTCTCGTACTCTGCCGTCAGGCCGGTTCGAGTACCACCCACAACGCCCCCACACCTCCCCCACGCTCGAACTGTGGGGGAGGAGGTAGCATAGGCGCTCGCAGGTGACGTATAGTCCCGGTGATACAACTATGACCTAAGCGTCTCGCCTGTCGCGATAAGTGCCCTGTGACGAAGTCCAGGAGTACGAAGGTGTTCTATGCAGGTCCCGACTACTCGCTTGAGGGATTGCGCATCGGCCCACCCGCCGTAGAGCTGCCTCGAGAAGGGGTGGCAGCCGAATACTCCCGCTGCTTCGACGAAGTACAGGAGGGTGACGACATCTGCTATTTCTCCGTCTACTCAGGAAAGGCTCTCTTCGGTCAGATCCTGGTGCACGAGGAGAACGCAGGCGAGAGCCTTGTCGGCTATCACATCTTCGAGCCGGACCTCAGAGGGCAGGGTTTGGGCACGAAGACTCTCACGCTTCTCAAACGATTCGTGGCGGAGAAGACGAAGCTGAGCAGGCTCGTCATCATCACCTCGCGCGATAACCTCGCTTCCCGGAGACTCGCGAGGAAGTGCGGCTTCGTGCACATCGGGGCGTCGCGGGAAGACCCTGAAAACGAGATGGTGTTCGAGTGGATGGTCCTCCGGTACCATACCGATGGGAATTAGATGAGTAGAGCAAGGTGCCTGGCAACGGTCTGTCGGGAAGCAGGACACGGTCGCGGCCAATCTGCTGACTCGGGCGCACATTCAAGATAGACTTTGTCGCGGGGACCCGGTCGGGTAGAATCGTTGCTCGTGGCCACCATTGCGCATATCTCGGACCTGCACTTCGGACGTCCCGCGGTCGTCGAACGCCTCGACGCGCTAAAGGAGTTCATTGCGAAGATCCAACCCGACGCGGTAGCCGTCTCGGGCGACCTGACGCAACGCTGCTCGAAAAGGGAGTTCTCGAAAGCCCGCGCGTACCTGGATTCTCTCGGAGAGACGGCGCCTTACGTCGTCGTCCCCGGCAACCACGACATTCGCTGGCTCGGCGCCGTGGCCCGCAACATGGGCTTCGCCGGGCTCTTCCGGGAGCAGGCCCACAAGTTCAAGTACTCCCGGTACAAAAGACACATCTCGGAGGACCTGAGCCCTTGGCTCGAGGTCAATGGGGCGGTCATCGCCGGAGTGAACACGGCCCACGGCATCACGCGCGGTTCGATCACCCGCCGCTTCCGTGACCTCGGCGTTATCGGACATGTCAAACACGCTGACATGGTGCGCGTGAGGGAGACTTTCGAGAACGCAGCCCCCGACGCCGCCCGCATCGTGATGATGCACCACAACCCCATAAGGGGTGAGATCTCCGGCCGCCACGGGCTGGCCAACACAGAGCAGGCCCTCCACGCCTTCTCGGACCTCGGTACGGAGTTGATCCTCTGCGGACACGACCACCAGGACGCCGTCCACACTATCGAGAGGGGAGCCCACGGTCTGATCATCTCGACAGCAGGGACTATCTCCAACCGCCTCCGCCCCGGTCGCACCTCGAGCTTTAACCTCGTCGAGATAGAAGAGCACGAAATCCGCATTACGGCCCACGCCTGGCGTCAGAAGAAGGGCTTCGTAGCCTCAGAAGACTGCACTTTCCCACGCCGCACGACCTCCCGGCAGGCATGACACCCCCGACGGTATAATCTGCCGCGACACCGCCCACCGTCACGGAAGGGACGATCGAAATGTGGAGCAGACTGACCCGCGGCGGCGACGGACTGCCCCGTGAGAAGGTGGACGCCATCGTCCGCCTTATAGACCAGTACCTGGCCGAAGAGGCGAGCCTGCGCAACCTCCAGTCAGATAAACAGACCATCCATCCCCGCGACCTCCCGCCAGACAAGCGCGAGGCCCTGATCGAAGAGGTCTTCGAGATCCTTAAAGATACCCGCAGGTAGACAAGGTTCGCGGGAAACCCGCGATCTTCACCGCCGTCAGCCTTCAGCTTTCCTTATATCGCTAGTCGACGTGCGGAGGACCCCGCCTTATGCGACCGCGCAGATCCTCCGGCTCGTTGGGGGGCATCCACATAGACTCGATCCACCACGTGGCCCCAGCCTCCGCGAAAGGGCGCACGATAGAGGCAGCCCGCCCGGGATCCTCCCCCGGCGTCTGGCCCTCACACACGATGTCGAAAGCGCCGTCCCTGTTCTTGTCGACGTACTGCTTGATCTCACGTATGGTCTCGGGCGTTACGCCGGACGACTCAGCGCTCCCACCGACCGTGGCCGCGAGCACCCCATCGTAGCGGAGCGCCCGCCCCATGGATTTCTTGCTCGGCCATGCCCCGACCACCCATATGGGGATGCGCGGCCTCTGGACCGGAGGCGGCAGAAAGGTCATCTCCTCGATCCTGTAGTGCTCGCCCTCATAAGAGAAAGGCTCCCCACTCCATAATCCAGTCAAGATCTCCAGACTCTCGTCAAGCAGTCGCGCCCGAACTCTCCTGTCGGTCGGCTCCCCCACCTTCGCGAAACCACCGTCGTCAAGGGCGCCCAGCCCTACCGGCAGTACGAGACGACCACCGGACAGATGGTCGAGGGCGACAGTCTCGCGGGCTAGCTTCCACGGCCTCCGCCGCACAGGCGGCGTCAGTACCGCCCCGATCCGAACCCTCTCCGTTCGCATCGCCATCGCAGCCATTACCACCCACGGATCGTACGTATCTATCTCCCCGACGCAGATGCCGTCCCAGTAAAAAGCACCGTCCCACCCCGCATCCTCCACCTCACGCGCAAACTCCGCGACAGCGCGAGGATCGCCCGTCGTGATCACGAACCCGTAACGCAAGCGTACCTCCTCTCATCAGCCCTTCCACAAGCGAGTATACGGGGCCTCCGAGACACCCCAACCACCGAACGAAGCGTGCGATGAAGTCAGAGCACACCCTCATCCCTATATAGGGTAGGGGGCTAATCTCGGGCGACGTGCGAGGGTCGGGAGGGCCATCATGCTCTCAAGGGCGACCATGAGGAACATCAGGCAGAACCTGTTCTGGGCTTTCGCCTACAACGTGGTGCTCATCCCGGTAGCGGCTGGCGCACCTTACCCGTTCTTCGGCGAGGCCGGTTTCCTCAACCCTGTCTTCGCTGCGGCGGCGATGGCGCTCTCGTCAGTGACTGTGGTGTCGAACTCCCTGCGATTGCGCCGGGCGAGAATAGATTAGGAGGACGAAATGCAAGAGGCACGAAACACACCTTCCACGCTGGAGCACGGGTACATCAAAGAAGGAGACAAGGAGAAGCTCCAGAACCGTCTCAGGCGGATCGAAGGCCAGGTGCGCGGGATTCAGCGCATGGTAGATGAAGAGGCGTACTGCGTGGACATCCTCACCCAGATCAGCAGCGTCGTCTCGGCCACGGAGAAGGTGGCGACGATCCTGCTCAAGGACCACGTCGAGCATTGCGTCCGCGAGTCCATCGAGAAGGGCGATAGCGCGGATGAGAAGATCGAAGAGCTCACCGCAGCAGTCGAGCGGTTCCTGCGGGTCTAGAGAGGAAACTATGACCCAGAACAGTTCTCTTAACCGGACCGCCTTCAGTGCGACGCTGCATTGTCTGACGGGATGTTCCATCGGTGAGGTGCTCGGGATGGTGATCGGGAGCGCGCTCGGGTGGGGCAACTTCGCCACCATCGTGCTCGCGATAGTACTTGCCTTCTTCTTCGGATACGGGCTGACGATGCTACCGCTCTTGCGGTCGGGCATGACTCTCGGTGCGGTATTGCCGCTCGCCTTCGCCTCCGACACGCTCTCGATCACGGTCATGGAGATCGTGGACAACCTCATAATCCTCGTGATCCCAGGCGCGATGGACGCGGGACTAGGCAGCCTTCTGTTCTGGGGGAGCCTCGCATTCGCGCTGGTTATAGCGGGGGTCGCTGCTTTCCCCGTCAACCGGTACCTGATCTCACGCGGCAAAGGCCACGCCGTCGTCCACGAGCATCACGGTCATTAGTGGGGTCTCTGCGGAAGTTAACTTCCGCAGAGACCGCGCCGTTAGCAGTCAGGTATCAGCTCTTTGCTCTCGTTGAACACTTAGCGTAGGCAGACCTCGCCACAAAACCCCGCGACCAATAGAGGGATTTAGTTCGGCAGAATCTTGCTCGTAGTTGGGTTCTCTTTTGTGCGGGACGTCGCCGGATCTCATGCAATCTTTCGCTTTCTTTATCCAACACCACAACATCTTGTGTTCGGCACATGGCCCCACAAAGGCAGATAGCACGCCCCGCAGACTACTCAGGCGTCGATCTATGCAAGATACCGGATACGGACTTCCCAGAATTCATCTTCCACGCAATCCGCTGAATAAGCCTTCCTGAGAGATGCACCAGGGGGCGTTGTGTGGCATGCTTCGGGGTGTTAGTAGCAACAGACACATGCAAAGAGAAGGTGAGAGTGCCGTGGTTCGCCGAGCACACCTCATAGCTGTGGTGGCCTTCCTGATCGGGTGCGCCCTTCTCCTGGTGGTTGGCTGTGCAGGGGTGCGCTCAGGGACCTCCAAGAAGGAGCAGGGAAGCTCACCCCAAGCAACGGCCTCAGAAGAAGCCCGATGCCAGGGGACGCGAACCATCCTCGTCAAGTCGTGGACGATAAAGGGACAAGTCCTCGTGCCCTATATCACAAACGACGTGCCCGGGTGTCCCAAGGGCGGGCTGCTCACAGGTACTAATAAACCAGACCACCTCGCCGGTAAGGACGGCCCGGACGAAATACGCGGCCTTGGTGGATCAGACCAGCTCGAGGGCGAGTTGGGCGGCGACTTCATCTACGGCGGGTCGGGCGACGACGAACTAAATAACCTCGCTTTCAAAAACGTGCACGGGCACTACTTTCACGGGCATGGGCACTACTTTCGCTTCACAAGCGGAATCAAAGATCTGAGCAAGAACGTGCTCAATGGC
>DASSJP010000546.1:0-8500 GCA_035691165.1 Rubrobacter sp. | reverse complement strand
CTCGGGCCGGCCCAGATCCGGGAGCTCATCCCGCACCGCTACCCCTTCCTGCTAGTGGACAGGATCGATGAGCTAGAAGCCGGTGTGCGTGCCGTCGGCGTAAAGAACGTAACCCAGAACGAGCCCTTCTTCCAGGGCCATTTTCCCGATTATCCGGTCATGCCTGGCGTGCTCATCATCGAGGCGATGGCCCAGGTGGGGGCTGTCGGCGTCATGGCCGGCGGGGAGCACAGCGACAAGCTCGCGCTCTTCGCGGGAATAGACGGCGTGCGGTTCCGCAGACAGGTTTTGCCTGGCGACGTGCTCAGGATGGAGGTCGAGATAACACGTCTCAAGGGCAGGGTCGGCAGGGGCAAGGCCAGGGCGACCGTCGGGGACGAGCGGGTCTGTGAGGCGGAGCTCATGTTCGCCTTCGCGGAGAGGGGTGAGGTCAAGTGATCGGGGAAGGACGCGTCGCCATCGTCACCGGCGGCGGACGCGGAATAGGCCGTGCTGTGGCCGTGCGTCTCGGCAGAGAGGGCGCCGAGGTGGCGATCTCCTACCGTTCCAACGACGCCAGCGCAGAGGAGTCTGCCGAGGCTGTGCGGGCGACAGGGGCGCGGTGTGAGATCTTCAAGGGCGACGTTGCCTCCCCTGATGACGTGGCGGCGTTGTTCAAGGGCGTCGGCGACGCATTCGGGCAGATCGACATACTCGTCAACAACGCCGGAGTTACCAGGGACAACCTCATGATGCGCATGAAAGAAGAGGAGTTCGACGACGTACTGAGGACCAACCTCAAGGGTACCTACCTGTGCACGCGTGCCGCGTTGCGGCCCATGATCAGGGCGCGGTGGGGACGCATCGTCAACATCTCTTCCGTCGTCGGGCTCGTGGGGAACGCAGGGCAGGCCAACTACGCCGCTTCCAAGGCCGGGATCATCGGCTTCACCAAGAGCGTGGCGCGTGAGGTGGCGCAGCGCGGCATCACGGCCAACGTCGTGGCGCCCGGGTACGTCGAGACCGAACTTACGGGTAGTCTGCCTGAAAAAGTCAAGGACCAGATCAGGGGTCAGGTACCTGCTGGCAGGTTCGGTGAAGCGGAGGAGGTGGCTGAGGTCGTGGCGTTCCTCGCTGGTGAGGGCGCAGGCTACGTTACGGGCCAGACGGTAGCCGTTGACGGCGGCATGACTATGCAATAAAGCATTTTCGGTTTACACTACGCCCTATCGTTGGATGGGTTTATAGTAATTTGTACAAGTGTGGAGAGGAGAGACGGATTGGACCGCGAAGAAGTACTCGGCAAAATTCAGGAGATCACCGCCGACAGGCTGGGAGTGGACGAGGGTGACGTCACCCCCGATGCCTCCTTCCGCGAGGACCTGGAGGCGGACTCCCTCGATCTGGTAGAGCTCATCATGGAGCTCGAGGAGCAGTTCGGGATGGAGATACCGGACGAGGAGGCCGAGAAGATCACCACGGTCGAAGAGGCCGTCGACTACGTTATGGAGAACCAGGCCGCGTGACAGAACCCGCCGCGAACGGCAGGGGGCGCGCGCTCATAACCGGCGCAGGGGCCGTGACACCCCTCGGGACCGGGGTGGAGAACTTCTGGGATGCCGCCCTGCACGGGAAGAGCGGGATCGGCGAGATCACGCTCTTCGATCCCTCGCCTTATCCTTCCCGGATCGCCGGCGAGTGCTCGGACTTCACTCCCACGGACTTCATAACGAAGAAGCAGGCCCGCAGGATGGACCGCTTCGCCCAGCTTGGGATAGCCGCAGGCATCCAGGCGGCGGAGAGCGCAGGGATTGTTGACCTGATCCGCGAGCGCCCCGAACGGATCGCGATCGTGATGGGTAGCGGTATTGGAGGGCTCTCGACCTGGGAACGCGAGTACCGCATCCTGCACGAGCGAGGACCTGGAAGGGTGAGCCCGTTCCTGATCACCATGATGGTCCCGAACATGGCGGCGGGGCAACTCGCGATCGTGCTCGGCGCGACAGGGCCTAGCCAGTGTCCGGTCCTTGCCTGCGCAACCGGAGGCGAGGCTATCGCTGAAGGTCTGGAGCTGATCCGGCGCGGAGACGCTGACGTGGTGATCGCGGGTTCTTCAGAAGCCCCGATTACGCCGCTCTCGATGGCCGGGTTCTGCGCGATACGCGCCGTGAGCCGACACAACGACGAACCGGCCCGCGCGAGCCGTCCTTTCGACGAGGGCCGCGACGGGTTCGTGATGAGCGAGGGCGCCGGCGCGGTCGTTCTGGAGAGCGAGGAGCACGCCGTGCGCCGCGGCGCGGAACCGGTAGCGGCCGTGGCAGGCTACGGCCGTACGACGGACGCCTATCACGTCACGGCCCCTGATGAAGAAGGCCGGGGTGTCGAGCGCGCAATGGTCGCGGCGTTCCAGGATTCCGGCCTCGACGCTGAGGAAGTGGGACACGTCAACGCCCACGCCACAGCCACCCCGACAGGAGACGGTCCGGAGACAAAGGCGATATCCAGGGTCGTGCCGCACGCACTGGTATCTGGCACGAAGTCCATGACGGGGCACTCCTTCGGGGCCGTCGGCGCCACGGAAGGAATCATGTGCGCCCTCGCGCTCAAGCACAAGATCGTCCCACCGACCATCAACCTGGAGAATCTGGCCGAAGACTGTGAAGAACTGAACTACGTCGGAAGCGAGCCCGTCGAGGCACCTGACCTCAAGGCCGCCATCTCCAACTCCATGGGATTCGGCGGGCATAATGTCGTGATCGCGTTCACAAGTGTAGAATAGGGAACGAGATGTCTATAAGGGACCTCATAGCGATCCTTCCGGAACCTTTGAGGCAGCGCTCGTTGACCCATCCGAGCGTCGCTGACCCGTACGAGTCAAACGGGCGGCTCGAGTTCCTCGGCGACTCGGTCTTGAACAGCCGCGTCGCGGAACTTGTCTTCCACGGCTACCCAGAGCTTCTGGAAGGGGATCTCACGCGCATCAGGGCCCACCTGGTGAGGAAGTCCTTCCTGGCGATGGTCGGCAGGAGCGAGGGGATAGAGGAGATCATCGAGAGCTCCGTGATTAACGACTCGGTTATCGCAGATACTGTCGAGGCCATTATCGGGGCGTCCTACCTTATAGACAGGGACCTGGTGCTCAGTACGCTGGATGAGATCTTCAACCCAGCCGAGGTCGATACCGATGAGCTGCGCGATTGGAAGACACTCCTCCAGGAGACCCTGCAGGCCGACGGACTCAGGCCGACGTACCGTGTGATCTCCAAACAAGGACCGGCGCACAGGCCGAGCTTCGTCTCCAGGGTCTCCGTAGACGGACGCGAAGTCGCCACAGGCGCCGGTAGCTCGATAAAGGAGAGCGAGCAGACCGCAGCCCGAAACGCCCTCGAGATCCTCGGTATCCGCCCGGTGCCTCGATCCCCTGTCGAAGTGCACGTCGGGGCCTAGCGGCCCTTCGGCAAGTCAGCACTTCAGCTTCCCCTCGTACAGCGCCGCCCATATTCGCAATGCGAAACCCACGGGCGGGAGCTACGCCACTCGAACAGCGGTCACCGTATCAACGCCCTTGTTGACGTGCTGACACCTCATTTGCGGCTCTTTCCTGCGTGCTTTCCTGGAGGAAGTTGCGTAAAATAGACATTCAGTGCTCTCGGCGATCTATATCAAGGGCTTCAAGACCTTCGCCCGGCCGGTCAGGATGCCGCTGGAAGCGGGGATCACATCGATCGTCGGACCCAACGGGTCGGGGAAGAGCAACATCACCGACGCTGTGCTCTTCGCGCTGGGGGAACAGAGTCCAGGGGTCTTGAGGGCAGGGGCGATGAGCGAGGTGATCTTCTCCGGCTCTGAGACGCTCCCCGCTGCGAACGCCGCCGAGGTTACCCTGGTTTTCGATAACGAAGCTGGCCGGATCTCCCTCCCTTACAGGGAGGTTTCGATCACACGCCGAATCTCCCGCGCCGGCGAGACGGAGTACAGGATCAATGGCTCCCGCTCCCGTCTGGCGGATGTACGAGCAGTGGCCGGTGAGGCCGGCCTGGGCCGTCACAGCATCCTGCGCCAGGGTGCTGTCGACTCGATAGTCGCAGGCGGGGCGGCCGCGTGCCGTCTGGCGCTCGAAGAGGCCGCGGGACTGGGCGTATACCGCAGACGACGCGTCTCTGCCAGCCGCCGCCTCGAGAGGGCCGACGCCCAGCTCGAGCGGAGCCGCCAGCTCGAGGCGGAGCTCGAAAGCCAGCTCCGCAGGATAGAGCGGGAAGCCGCCGCCGCCCGCGAGTACAGGGAGATCGAATCCCGCTACCGCGAGCTCTCCCTGGCACACCTCTACAGGATCGCAACGAGAGAACTGGATAGCCTGAGGGGAAAGTTGGAAGAGGCCGACGCACAAGTTAGGAAGCTGGCCGCGAGCGAGCACGAGGTCCGGGAAGAAGAGCGCAGGGTCGAGCAAAGGCTTCAGCACCTGGAGGACGACCTCAGTAAGATCGAACTCAGGCTCGAGGCCCTGGAAGACAGCGCCGAAGATCTGCGAACCGAAGCCCTCCGAGCCGACAGAACGCTCCTGCGTCTGGAGGCGGGCCGGGGGCGCGAGGGCGAGAGGCGACTCGCCATCTCGCGCCTGGAGGACGAGCTTGGCCGGGTGTCCCGCGCCGTGGAAAGCCTGCTGGACAAGGCCAATGAGCTCGAAGCCGAGCGTGCCGGCAAGCAGGATGAGGCAGAGAGGCTACAGGAGGAGCTCGCGCGGGCTCGGGAGAGCAGCGCGGTTGCCGAACGCGAGAGGGGACGGCTGTCGCGTGAGCTGGAGGGCTTACGCACTCGCATCGCCAGGCTTTCATCCCACGGAGATGAGAGCGTAATGTCCGAGGAGGACCTTGCGCGGCTGTCGGCTGTGATTTCCAGCCTCGAAGATACGGAAGACCTTGCGACGTCGGCAAGGCTCCGCGGGTTGCGGGACGATGTCGGTGACGCACTGACGCGGATGGACGGGTTTTCCGAAGAGGTCAGCCGCAGGCGCGGCGCGCTCGCCGCTGTGGTCGGGAGGGCCGAGTCGAGAGTCCGAGCGTTCCGTGAGTCGGCCCCTGATAGTGCCGGCACGCGGCTCTACGAGGTGATTCGCGCCCGCCCTGGCTACGAGGTCGCGGTCGAGGCCGCTCTGGGAGAATACGGGGCCGGGGTCCTTGCCGAGAACCTGGACGAGGGGATGAAGCTTCTCTCGGACGCCGAACCGGTGGCCGTCCGTCTGGACGCCAGGGCCATGGAGGCGAACGGGGCCTTTCCAGGGAAACCGCTGGTCGAATGTGTTGACGTCCTGGACGCACGCTACGACGAAGCCGTGCAGCGACTTCTGACTGGTATTTTCGTCGTCGAGCGCCCGGACGATGGGGCGAACGCGAACGGATACGTTGCCGTCACGAGGGACGGCTTCCGCCTCACCCGGACCGGTGTCAGCCTGCGCCCAGGCTCTGGCAACTTCGCGCGCGAGGCACGGCTCGCCGCATGGATGGAACTCCTCGAAGCGCTGAAGGACGGTCCCGGTAGTCGTCTCTACGACGTACGAGACAGCATATCGAGCGCCTATGCCCGCCTGGACGCGCTCGGAGGTACGGTGCAGGAGCTTTCCGCTCTCGCCGATCGCGCCTCCCGCGTGCGGGCTCTGATCTTGCGCGAGGCAGCACGCCGCAGGGCCGGCGCGGAGAGCTCGCGCAAAGACTTCCTCGAGCGCCAGAGCGCGTCCACCGTTCTTACGGCCAGGGCCTCCGAAACTGAGAAAGCGCTTGCCGAAGTCGTAAGGACCGCGGATCTTGCGAAGGAAGACCTGGCCTCGGCCACCACCGTCGCAGACGCAGCGCGCCACGCCGCGTCCGACTCGGACCGTCGACTCTCGGAGCTGCGTATGACTCTCGACGCGGGCCGGAAGCGCCTAGGGGAGATCTCACGCAGGCTCGAGCAGGCCGCCTCCAGTGGAGACGGGGCCGACGTTATCGAGGCCATCGCCGGTCGTACAGCCAGTTTCACAAGAACCCTCATGACGTACGTCCGCGAGCGGAGGAACGCCATTCGCGCCCTGAAGAGTCAGGCCACCGACGCCCACCGCCTTGCTTCCAGCGAGCGGACCGCCCTCTCGCGCAGGGCCGTGGATCTCGCAGGCCAACTCGCCACCGCCCGAGCACACGCCGAGCACCTCGCCGAAGAAGTATCCAGGGCCGAGACTTCCTCCGCCGAAGCAGGCGAGGAGATTAATTCAGAGTGGGGCGCCACCCTGGACACGGCCCGCCACGAAGCCGAGAAGCATCCCGAGAGCACGGACAGAGAACGCCACAGACTCGCCCGCAAACTCAAACGTTTCGGCGATGTGAACCTCCTTGCGCTCTCGCAGGAAAAGGGCTTGCGCGAACGTCATCAGTTCGTCTCGGCCCAGCGCGCCGACGCAGAGGCGGCAGCCACCGAACTTAACCGCATAATACAATCAGTAGATAGGGAGATAGAGGTCAGGTTCACGGAGACCTTCGGGCGTGTACGAGCGGCATTCGGGGAGATGGTGCCGCGGATGCTGGAAGGATCGTCCGGGGTCTTGGATCTTTCGGAGGAGGGGGTGGAGATCGGGTTGCGGCTCGGCAGGAAGGGCTGGCGACCTTTGCGCGTTCTGTCTGGTGGCGAAAGGGCATTGCTCGCGCTATCGTTCCTGTTCAGCGTGTTTCTAAGTCGGCCTGGCGGGAATTCCGGGGCGTTCTGTGTGCTGGATGAGGCCGAGGCCGCGCTCGATGATCTCAACCTGGCCCGTTTTCTCACTGTGGTAGACTCTCACCGGGCTAACGGCCAGTATCTACTGGTCACCCATCAAAAACGAACGATGGCCGCGGCGGACGTGCTCTACGGGGTGGTTCAGGATGCCTCCGGGGCCACCACTGTTGTGTCGAAGCGTTTGCAGGGAGAGTAAGAAGTCGCCTATGGCGCGCTCGTGGCGTAATTTTTTCAGACGAAGTACAGATGAAGAGCAGGGCTCGGCGGTAACCAGCGAGCCGGAGCGCTCTGGCGAACCCGAAGCGGGCAACGGCCAGGTCTTGTCGGAACCGACGGACGTCGAGGTACCCGTGCAGGAAATTGCCGAGGAGGAGTCTCTGGACGAAAACGTCCCGACGGCTGAGGAGGTGCAGGCAGAGAGGAAGGAGCCTGCTCCCGAGGACGTGTGGGAGGTCGAGGAGTCGGGACCTGGTGAGGCTGAAGAAGCGCTTCCTGAGCCGAGCGAGGTCGAGGAGGAGCCTTACGCCGAGGATGTCGTCGCGGCGCAGGAGTCCGCCGGCTGGTTCGGCAGGTTACGAAAGGGCCTCACCAGGAGCAGGGAGTCCTTCGTCGGACAGCTCAACGCGGCGGTCGCCGAGTTTCGGGACGTCGAGGACGAGGAGTTCTGGGAGAAGGTAGAGGAGATCCTCATCTCCTCCGACGTCGGCGTTCCGACTACGGCCAAGCTCGTCGCGGAGCTGGAGCAGGAGGCGTTGCAGAAGAACATTACGAGCGGCGAGGAATTGCGGGAGCTCATGATCCAGCACGCCACGCGCATGCTCGAAGGTCCGGTCGAACTGGACGTCTCGCACAGGCCCACAATCATACTGATGGTCGGTGTTAACGGGACTGGCAAGACGACGACCATAGGCAAGCTCTCACGCTTCCTGCCCGGGACGACGATGTTTGCCGCCGGGGACACCTTCAGGGCTGCGGCCATCGAGCAGCTGCAGAAGTGGGGGGAGCGGACGGGGACGCCCGTGGTGGCGCGCGAGCGCGGCGCCGATGCGGCCGCGGTCGCCCACGACGCCATTCAGGCTGCCAGGCGCGATGGCACGGACGTGCTGCTCATCGATACCGCCGGCAGGCTGCACACCAAGGTCAATTTGATGGCGGAATTGGACAAAGTGCAGCGGGTCATACAACGCCAGCTTCCGGGGGCGCCGCACGAGGTGCTGATGACCGTGGACGCGACCACGGGTCAGAACGGGTTGAGGCAGGCCAAGATGTTCAAAGAGGTCGCCGGGCTCACCGGAATAATCCTCACCAAGCTCGACGGGACGGCCAAGGGTGGCATCGCGCTCGCCATAGCCAACGAGGTCGGGGTGCCCATAAAGCTCATCTCCGTCGGGGAGAAGGTCGAGGACCTGCACCCGTTCGACGCCAGGGAGTTCGCAGAAGCATTGTTTGGAGATCTGTAGATGTTCGATACTTTAGGCGAGAGGCTCAACAAGGCCCTCGACGGGGTCCGCGGCAGCGGCAACCTCACCGAGGACCAGGTAAAGAAGGTTACGCGAGAGATCCGACTGGCCCTGCTCGAGGCCGACGTGAACTACGGTGTGGTCAAGGAGTTCGTCTCCAACGTCCGCGAGCGGGCCACCGGGGCCGAGGTCTCGAAGGCGCTGAGCCCCGGCCAGCAGGTGGTCAAGATAGTGGACGAGGAGCTCGCCAACCTGATGGGCGGTACCGTCCACAAACTCTCGTTCGCCTCCAGGCCGCCCACGGTCGTCATGCTCGCCGGCCT
>DASSJP010000545.1:0-7710 GCA_035691165.1 Rubrobacter sp. | reverse complement strand
GACGTTGTTTATAAGTACGCACCTGATGGACGAGGCGGTGCTCTGCGACCGCATCGCGATACTCCGAAAGGGTAGGATCATCGCCACGGATACCCCGCGCGGCATCCTCGAAAGAGGCAGGACCCATCTCGTGGTGAAACTTGACGGTGCCGAAGAGGAGAAGACCATCGGCAGTCATCCCGAGGACCTGGCCGCGGCGCTACGGCGCTACGGCCTGCGGCCTGAAGTCACAGCCGTCGACGTGCAGACCGACTCATTGGAGACGGTGGTGCTGTCCCTGATCGAAAAAGATGAGGTGGGCTGATGCGCCGGATGTTCATCGTCGCGGGGAGGGTCGTCAGGCAGCTCCTGAGAAACCCGAGGTTCCTCGTCCTCTCTGTGGCCGCACCGCTCATCATCGTGTACTTCCTCAAGATCTTCTTCGACACGATGCCCGTAACCTTCGACGTGGCACGGTACGCCGTGCCTGTGGCGGCCTTCCTGGTCCATTTCCTGGCCTTCTTGCTCTGCGCCATCGCGCTCGTACAGGAGCGCACGGCCGGCACGATGGAGAGGATGTTCATAAACGGCTTCAGGCGCACGGAGATAATCGCGGGGTACGTGCTCGGCTTCCTCGGGCTCGCGACCTTCCAGGCGGTCGCGGGGCTAACCGAGGCGATCTGGCTCTTCGAGCTGGATTACGACGAAGAGACGCTGGTTACGCTGTTCGTCGTGGTGTGGCTGCTTGCCATAGCCTCCGTGATGCTCGGGATCTTCATCTCCACGTTCGCCAGGCACGAGGGACAGGTCTTCCCGTTCGTGCCGCTCATCATTGTTCCATCCGTCTTCCTCTCGGGGCTGCTCGTGGACGTGGACGAATTGCCGACCTGGGCGGCGTGGCTGGGACACGCCTTCCCGCTGTTCTGGGCCAACGATGTGATCCAGGAGGTCATCGGGTCGGGCTGGACGTTCGAGGACGTGCAGAGCAGCCTCGCCATCCTCGTCGGCTACAGCGTGGTCCTGCTCCTGCTCGCCTCCCTCACGCTGCGTGAGGTCGAGTAGCAGGGCAGAAAGGAGAAACTGATGAACGAGCCGGAGAACGGTGGGCTGATCCTTCCCTTCAAACAGATAGATAGGTCCGCGCTGCCTGTGGCAGGCGGCAAGGCGGCGAACCTCGGCGAGCTTGTCCGCGCCGGACTCCCCGTGCCTGGCGGGTTCTGCGTTACCACGGCGGCCTACGATCTGGTGGCGGCAGAGGCCGGGCTGGAACCCACGCTGTCGGCGCTGGCCGAGACGCCTCCCGAGGACACTGAGCGACTGTCCGGGCTGGCCGCGGAGGCGAGATCGAGGCTCTCTGATGCAAGCGTCCCTGACGCTCTCGCGCGGGCGATCGCCGAGGCGTATGAAGAGTTGGGAGAGTCGGTTCCTGTTGCCGTCCGTTCGTCGGCCACGGCGGAGGATTTGCCCTACGCGAGCTTCGCGGGGCAGCAGGACACCTATCTCAATGTCGTCGGTGTCGAGTCCGTGCTCGACGCGGTTCGGCATTGCTGGGCCTCGCTCTGGACGGATCGCGCCGTCAGTTACAGGGCGACTAACGGGATCGACCCGCATGGCGTACGACTCGCAGTCGCCGTACAGCGGATGGTCGATGCATCGGTTGCAGGCGTCCTGTTCACCGCGAACCCGGTTACCGGGAAGCGTCGCCAGGCCGTTATCGACGCGAGTCCTGGCCTCGGCGAAGCCGTCGTCTCGGGCATGGTCAATCCCGATCACTTCGTCGTGGATACCTTCACAGGCACTATTGTCGAGCGCCGCCTGGGCGACAAGCGGGTCGCCGTACGGGCCGCCGCGGGCAGCGGCACCGAACGGGTCGAGTTGGCCGCGAGCGAAGACGAAGCTTCTCTATCGGACGGTCAGATCCTGGCTCTCGCCAAGCTCGGCGCGCGGGTAGAGGAGCACTACGGGTCGCCACAGGACACTGAGTGGACTATCGACGGCGATGGAAAGACCTGGCTACTACAGGCGCGCCCGATCACGACGCTGTTTCCCATCCCCGCCTCCGCCCCCACGAACGAAGAAGACCTGCGCGTCTACTTCTCTTTCAGCGTCGCCCAGGGAGTCTACCGTCCGCTGACGCCGATGGGCCTCCAGGCGTTCCGTCTCATAATCTCCGCGGTTGCCACGCTCGCGGGCCGTCCACCACGCAATCCCTACGACGGACCGGACTTCTTCAACGAGTCGGCGGGACGCATCTTTGCTGACGTAACGCCCTTACTGCGAAGCAAGCAAGGACGCGGGCTCTTCAACCTGGTTATGAGGAACATGGAGGCGCGTACCGTACCCATAGTCAAACACCTCATCGAAGACTCGCGCCTCGCCCTCGTGCCTACATCCAGGTGGCCCGTCTTGCGTACCGTGCTCTCGGTGTTCGTGCGGGGCCGCATCCCGCTGCGAGTCGTTCAGGCGCTCGCGCGTCCGGAGAAGGCGAGAGCCCGCGCGGCGCGCGTCGTGGCGCGGTTCCGCGCGGCAGACGACGTACCCCCTGACGCCAGCGCCGCCGAACATCTCGCCGCCGCCGAGCACTGGCTGAACAGCGGCCCTCCGGGCCTTCTGTCCGGTGTGCCACCGGCCTTTATCGCAGGCCTCGGGGCCAATACTGTTGCAGGCAAGCTCCTAGGCGACCTCGCCACCGACAACGAGCGGAGAGTAGCCATGCGCGCTCTCCCGCACAACCCGACGACGGAGATGGACCTGGCACTCTGGGAGCTCGCCAGAGAGGCGCGCGCCGACCCTGACTCCGCCAGAACTCTGGGTGAAACGCCTCCTGAGCGACTGGCGAAAGTCTATCTTGCCGGCTCCCTTCCCCCGAAACTCCAGGCCAGTCTGGAAGACTTCCTGCATCTCTACGGGCATCGCGGGATAGCGGAGATCGACCTCGGTCTGCCACGCTGGGCTGAGGACCCGACGTACATCCTTGGCGTACTGGCGAACTACCTGCGCCTGGACGACCCCGAGGCAGCCCCTGACGTCCAGTTCCGGCGGGCGACCCGCGAGGCCGAGGAGATGGTCGTCGAGCTGACGCGCCGCGCCGCCCGCAAGGGCCGTCTACGCGGGGCACTGGTCGGGTTCTTGCTTGGACGCGCCAGGGAGCTTTCGGGCATGCGGGAGATGCCCAAGTTCTGCATCGTCCTGCTCATGGCGCGTGCCAGGGAACTACTGTGGAAGGTGGGTGAAGATCTGGCTGGAGCCGGACGCCTGGAGAGCGCAGAGGATATCTTCTTCGTCTCCGTGCCCGACGCATGGGCTGCCCTGGCGGGGGAGGATCTCCGCCCGCTCGTCCGCGGACGCCGCGCCATTTACGAACTGGAGGTCGGGCGCAAGCACGTGCCTCGCCTCCTCCTCTCCGACGGCACGGAGCCGACAGCCGAGACGCACGGTGCGGCTGAGGGTGTCCTTCTTGGGACGCCGGCTTCTGGAGGTGTTGTGACGGAGAAGGCGCGTGTGATCCTTGACCCCGGCGGGGCCAGGCTGGAGCCGGGTGAGATCCTGGTCGCGCCATCGACCGACCCGGGTTGGACACCCCTCTTCCTCACCGCGGGCGGCCTGGTGATGGAGATGGGAGGACCGATGTCCCACGGTGCTATCGTCGCCCGCGAGTACGGCATACCGGCCGTCGTCGGTGTCCCGGACGCCACGGAACTCATTAGTACAGGAGAGCGGATCACCGTTGATGGTGCCGCAGGCGAGATCACACCCGAAGACGAACCTGATCCAACGGAGACGACCTGGCCGCCAGAGCCGTCCGGTCAGTCGTAGAGGACGGGAAGAGAGTAGCGCAGGTCGTCGTGCAATTCCCAGTACGCATCGCTCAAACGCCGGGTCAGGGGGCCGGAGTCTCCATCACCAACTGCCTCACCATCAATCGTCGTGACAGGGATGACGCCGCCTGCGGTGCTCGATAGAAAGACCTCGTCCGCCCGCCTGAGCTCGTCTGCCGGGACGGGGCGGGCTTCGAGCGGGATGCCGTGTTCTGCGGCGAGCTCGATGACGGTCTTGCGTGTGATGCCTTCGAGGACGCCCCGGTCGGGGGTAGAGATTCTATTGTTCTTCACGGCGAAGACGTTGAAACCTGGTCCCTCGACGACGTTGTCCTCCGCGTCGACCAGGATCACCGTCTCCCCGCCGCGCTCGTAGGCTTCGAGGAGCCCCGTCTCGAGGTCGAGCCAGTGGTAGTTCTTCACCGTAGGGTCCACAGCCTCCGGCGCTATGCGCTGCCCGTGGCCGATGGTGGCGTGCAGCCCCTTCTCCTGTTTCTCTGGGTCTGCTATCCAGACGAAAGGTACGACGAAAGCGTAGAAACGGTTCTCGCAGTCGCGCGGGTCGCGCGAGCCTGGTCTGGGGATCCCACGCGTGCAGATGACCTCGGCGTAGGCGTCGCGCAAACCGCTCAGGCGCACGCACTCGATGAGGATGTCCCGGATCTCACCCCGATCGTACGGCACACTCAGTCGCAAATGGTTCATCGACCGCTCGAAACGGTCGAGGTGGTCATTCAATCGAAAGAAGCTACCCCTCCAGACGTGGGCCACGTCGTAGGTCGCGTCCGAGCGCAGGAAACCCCAGTCCAGGATCGGTACCCGCGCCTCCGCAACCGGTACGAACCGTCCTTCGACGAAAGCAGCGCCGTCCGCGTAAGTTCCAGCACTCTCGGTCGATCTGACGCCTTGCCTCGTAGTCTGTTCGCCCATTTCTATCTCCCTCCATCCACCTTGTTTGGGAAGACTCCGCCGCGAGAGTTAAATCTGTTTCCCAAATAGTCACGACAGGAAGCTCGCGAACAATGAAGTCCAACCCTCCTCGCTATCAAACACATTTGAAACACTGCTTGCTAGTATATGATTGTCTGCCATCAGGGACTTTTTCGCTGTCCCAGGAGGCTTACGATGGCAGTGTTCGAGCACGGAACGTCCCGCATCTATTACGAAGAGCACGGCAGCGGCGACCCCGTGCTCTTGCTCCCCGGATTCGCCGTGAGCATGACCGAGCTTTCGGCCTTGAGGGATGTCCTGGCAACCGGCTACAGGGTGATCTCAGCCGACCTGCCAGGCTCAGGGCGCTCGGAACCACAGCCACGTGAGTACACACCCACCTACTTCGAGGACGACGCGCGTTCGTTCGCGGCTCTTCTACGGCAGTTGGAGACCGGCCCCGCTCACCTGGTCGGCTACAGCGATGGGGGCGAGGTCTCCCTCCTCATGGCTGCCCTGACGCCGGATCTTGTGCGTTCTGTGGCAACCTGGGGCGCTGCGGGTACGATACCCGAGGAACAGCTTCCTCTCCTCGATGCCTTCTACGACGTGATCGACAACCCCATCGAACCGCTTGAGGGTTTCAGCGAGCAACTCAAAGCCGAGTATGGGGAGGCCAACGCCAGAGCCATGACGAGAAGTTTTGTGAACGCCATCCGTTCCATAATCGCGGATGGCGGCGACATCAGCCTCTCCAGAGCAGGGGGAATCATATGCCCCGTGCTCCTTATGGTGGGCGAGCACGACTTCTTCATCTCGCCTGGGCTAGTCGCCCAGGTGGCTGCCCGCATACCCAGCGCCGAGGTAATAGGAGTCGTAGGGGCCGGACACGGCGTGCAGGAAGACCGCCCGGAATGGCTCGCCCAGATTTTGCTCGACTGGCTCGCAGAGTATCAGATACGTTAGAATCCAAACCCCCCGCCCCATTCCGACAGTCCTCCCTGGTTGCCTGGCGACGACGGAAGCTAGATCCGGTCATATTCTGAAACCGTACGAAAAGGCCGGGGTCCTTCAGACCCCGGCCCACGAAGGTCAGACGGTACGTCACTAGTTCTGGGGGCCGGCTGCGCGGAACGTTATCCCGTCGAGTGAGACCCAGGCGGAGTTGCTCGGCGGCGCGGCGTATACGTAGGACACGGTCCGCCCATCGCTGACGGAGCTTCCCCTCTCGATGGTCACCCGGCCCAACCCTTCATTCGAGAGCACCGCATGTACCTCGTCCTGCTCGGAGCCGTATCCGTATGGCAGCATGAAGATGATGCCAGGACTGTTGTGGGACACGGTTCCACCCTTGACCACGCCCTTGAGGTGCACCACTCCGTATGGATCCTTATAGAAGGCCGCCGTGCTGAAGAACCCGTTAGGATCAAAGTTCGTCCAGCCGTTCTGGAAGCCCGGCTCGTTCGCCGACCCGATCACGTGCCACGGCTCAACAGCCCTGGGGGCGAAGTAGCTCGACGGTTTGCCGTTCAAGGTGTTGGCATTGTTGGCGTCCTGGGCTTGATAGGCCGTGTCGGCGTGGTGGGCGGCGTCGACCTTGCTGCCAGCGGCGTAGAAATCCGTCGAGTCCTTGCCGTCTATCTCGTCGGCGTTGAGGTTCGTGACCTTCGCCTGGGAATCAACTTTCATGGGAGCGACGTCTTTCAGGGCGGGGTCTGTGGTATCAGGGTCGACCACCCGTAGCTCGAGGGCGCTGCCACCCTTGCCGTTTTTGATCAGGAGTGCGCTCTGGGTGATGTCCACGACGGTACTGACTAGGGAGGTCTGCTTGCCTGCAGTGTTGCCCTTCCCGAGAATGAATCCACTCCCGGTCGCCCCGATGGCCGTCGTCGACACCCCGAAAACCAGGGCCAACATGATCGCCAACCCCACAACCGTCGTGGTAGCCCTAGCGATTCGTGTCGTTATCCTGGCGGTCTTCTTCAACATGGTCGTCTCTCCTCTCGGTGGCTGCCTGACTGTGCTCAGTCTGCGCCCGGGGAAGGGTCCCAACCATCCACACTGCTCCTACATCGTTCCCACACACGTCCCACAGTTCATTAACGTGGCAGGACCGGTCGGATTGATCCCGTTCGTGTGAACGCTTTTATTTGCGGTGTACAGGGCTAAACGGTAAGCTACGTTGGCGCGGAGAAGGACCGTCCTCACGCGTAATGAAACGACGAACTTCTCGGCGTCCTGCAAAGCTAGGAGAACGGGGTATATGTACAAAGAGATCTACGTCCCGGTAGACAACTCGGACTACTCCAACCAGGCGTGCGTCATAGGGGTCGACGTCGCGCGGCAGTTCGGGGGCAGGGTCGCGGGTTGCCACGCCTACGCAGCCAAGATGCACGACGTCCGCTTCCGCCAGATGGAGAGCGGTCTCCCAGAGGAGTTCCGCGACGAGGACGAGATGAAGCGGCAACGCAAGATCCACGACCAGCTTATAACTAAAGGCCTCGAAATAATCACCGATTCGTATATCGACGTGCTCGAACCTCTCTGCGAGAAGTACGACGTCGAACTGGTCCGCCGCTCCCTCGAAGGCAAGAACTTCAAGGTCATCGTCGAGGACGTGAACCAGAACGACTTCGACCTCGTCGTGATCGGCGCCATGGGCATGGCCGCAGTGAAGGACACTGTCCTCGGCACCGTCACCGAGCGCGTCGTGCGCCGGCTGACGAAGGCTGACACCCTGATCGTCAAGGACCTCGACCGCTCGCCCTTCGAGCACATCGTTGTCGCGGTGGATGGATCTGCCAAGTCACTCGGCGGCTTGAAGCGCGCAATAGAGCTGGCGCGGGAGTTCGGGGGGACGGTCGAGGCGATAAGCGTCTTCGACCCATACTTCCACTACGCGATGTTCCACTCCATAGCCGGTGTTCTCAGCAGCAAGGCGCAGAAGGTCTTCCGGTTCAAGGAGCAGGAGAAGCTGCACGAG
>DASSJP010000544.1:0-11739 GCA_035691165.1 Rubrobacter sp. | reverse complement strand
CTCCTACAGGGCTCGCAGCGCGGAACTAGGGTCCATCCAGGTGCTACCGAGAAAGTCCACAGCGGTCTGGAGGATACGCAGCCCACGCGATGCGCACGAGAAGGAAGTCATAGCGCTGGCGGTTCGTTCCAGTACCAGCGGGCTGAACCTCTTCCGCCACAGAGACACCTCCCGGCGATACGCGACGCGGCTGACCATCCACGGGCTCATTGCTACCGGCGTGAACTGCCCGCGGGACGCCATACGTTCGAAGAGCCTTCTGCAAGCCCCGTGACCGGATCAGTCCGGGTCTGTGCCCGGCTGCAACTCGAGGAAGATGTGCTCGGGGGGGTTCCTCGGAAGTTCGAGGATGCGGTTGAAGAGCCTGTACTGCCAGCCGTACTTCTGGTCGATGAGCCGGTTGGGCATCTCCTCCTCGTCTTTGCCCATGATGCGTGCCTCCGCGTGTATGATCTTCTGCACCTTCGGCCTGCCCCTGAAGTTGCTCGGGGTCAGGGTCACGCGGGGGTTGTTGCGGATGCGTTTGGCCTTTCCCGAGTTGGCGCTCGTGAACACGTAGGCTCTTCCGCCAACAAGCGCGAACCAGACCGTTGTCGGAACACCCTCCCCGCTCCTGCGGAACGTGGTCATCCTCACGTAACGGTGACCTTCTAACAGGGCCAGAGAATTGGCCTCGCTCATCTCAGCCACCCCCGTACCGCGGAAGCCTCTCTTCCGGCATTTCGTGGAGCGGTGGGGCGGCGCGATCCTTGTCCGACAAGGACGGGCTTTCGAGGGGCCATTCTATGCCTATCTTCGAATCGTTCCACAGTATGGACCCGTCGTATTCGGGGGCGTAGTAGTCGGTGCATTTGTAGGAGAAGAGCGCGTTCTCTCCGGTCACGGCGAAGCCGTGGGCGAAGCCGGGCGGCACCCAGAACTGGCGCTTGTTCTCCGCTGACAAGGTCACGCCCGTCCATCCGCCGAAGGTCGGGGAGCCGACCCTGATGTCCACGGCCACGTCGAAGACCTCGCCCTCCAAGACGGAGACGAGCTTGCCCTGAGACTGGGGATTCTGGAAATGGAGCCCGCGCAGCACGCCGTGGGCCGAGAAGGAGAGGTTGTCCTGCACGAAGTGGTTCGGGATGCCGTGTTCCTCGTATCGGATGCCGTTCCACGTTTCCATAAAGAAGCCGCGCGTGTCTCCGAAGACCTTCGGCTCGATGATGAGGACGCCGGGGAGCTCCGTCTCGATGACGTTCACGTAACGTACTCCTCGCTCTTCAGAAGGTCGAGCAGGTACCTGCCGTAGTCGTTCTTCCTCATCGGGTGGGCGAGGCTTTGCAGTCTTTCGGCGTCGATGTAGCCCATGCGGTAGGAGATCTCCTCGGGACAACCTATCTTGAGGCCCTGTCGCTGCTCGATGGTCTCGATGAAGTTGGCCGACTGGTGCAGCGACTCGTGCGTGCCCGCATCGAGCCACGCCATCCCGCGGCCCATAAGCTCGACCTGGAGCTCCCCACGCTCCAGGTAATCGACGTTGACGTCGGTGATCTCCAACTCCCCCCTCGCAGAGGGCGTGAGGCCGGCAGCCACGTCGAGGACCCTGTTATCGTAGAAGTAGAGGCCCGTCACGGCGTAGTGCGAGCGTGGTCTCTCCGGCTTCTCCTCGATGCTGAGAACCGTCCCGTCGCTGTCGAACTCGACCACGCCGTAGCGCTCGGGGTCACGGACGTAATACCCAAAGACGGTGGCCCCGCCATCCCTGCCAGCCGACCGCTCCAGGAGCTCCGAGAAGCCGTGCCCGAAGAAGATGTTGTCCCCGAGGACGAGCGAGACGCTCTCGGAGCCGACGAACTCCCTCCCGATAATGAACGCCTGGGCGAGTCCTTCCGGCTTCGGCTGCACGGCGTACTCGAAGTTGACGCCCCACTGCGAACCGTCACCCAGTAGTTCCTCGAAGCGGGAGAGGTCCTCTGGTGTGGAGATCACCAGTACGTCTCTGATGCCTGCGAGCATCAGCGTCGTCAGCGGATAGTAGATCATGGGCTTGTCGTAGACGGGGAGGAGCTGCTTGCTTACCGCCCTTGTAAGCGGGTAGAGCCGTGTCCCCGACCCCCCGGCGAGCACGATGCCCTTCACGCCTGTCCCCCGCGGGTGCCAAGCCGCTCACCCCTGTAGCCTCGTGAGAGAACCGCTTCGCACCACGCGCGGTTCTCGAGGTACCATCGCACCGTCTTCTCCATGCCCGTCTCCAGCGTCTCCTCGGGCGTCCAGCCGAGCTCGCGTTCTATCTTCCCCGCATCTATAGCATAACGCCTGTCATGGCCCGGCCTGTCCGTGACGAAGGTGATGAGCGACTCGTGTGGCGCGTGCGGCGAATCCGGTGCCAGCTCGTCCAGCAGGGCGCAGATGGTCTTGACGACCTCCAGGTTCGTCCGCTCGTTGTGGCCGCCGACGTTGTATGTCTCACCGGGACGGCCGTGTTCAAGGACCGTCAGGATGGCCCTGCAATGGTCCTTCACGTAGAGCCAGTCCCGAATCTGCTGCCCGTCGCCGTAGACGGGCAGGGGTTCGCCGCGCAGGGCGGTCAGGATCATGAGCGGTACGAGCTTCTCGGGGAAGTGGTACGGCCCGTAGTTGTTGGAGCAGTTCGTGGTGAGCGTGGGTAGCCCGTAAGTGTGGTGGTAGGCCCGCACGAGATGGTCCGATGACGCCTTCGAAGCAGCATAAGGTGAGTTCGGCCTGAAAGGGCTCTCCTCTGTGAAGTATCCCGTCGGCCCGAGCGTCCCGTACACCTCGTCGGTCGAGACGTGCAGGAAGCGGAAGGCGCCGTGCTCCTCACCCTCGAGCGTGCTCCAGTAGGAGAGTACAGCCTCGAGGAGCTCGTGGGTCTCGACGACGTTGGTCTGTATAAAGGCCTTCGGACCGTCAATGGAACGGTCCACGTGGGTCTCTGCGGCGAAGTTGACGACGGCAGAGGGCCGATACTCGGCGAGCAGGCGGTCGATAAGTTCCCTGTCCCCGATCCTCCCGTGTACGAAGACGTGGTCAGGATTCTCATAGATGGAGGCGAGGGTGTCAGGGTTGCCGGCGTAGGTCAGGGCGTCGAGGTTGACCACCTCGAACTCCCCGACAGCATCGAGGACGAAGTTGCCCCCTATAAAGCCGGCGCCGCCGGTGACGACGATGGTCTGTTTCTCTGCCTGCAAAGCACTCCTTTTATAGCTGTCAGCCTTCAGCAATCAGCTCTCAGCCTTTTGTCTCTAGCTGACTGCCGATCGCTGACGGCTAATGGCTTTACATCCTGTAGCCTACTAAACAGGGCGTAGGGTCGCCACGTTCTTGAAACCCTGGGTCTGTGCGTGATACTTTTCTTACGCTGTGATCTTTCTATACTCTCGTTCGCGGCGCGCGAACTACCGGGCGATACGTCTCCGGTTGTTAGACCCTCCGGTCCGCCACAGAGGACCGGCTCGACCTCCGACGAAAGGCCAATATTGAGCGTTCAGGCGCGGGTGTTCAGACAGGGCGTTATCCGCAGGTACCGTGAGTGGCTTCCCGAGATACCGGACGATGCCATAGCAACCATAGGCGAGGGCGAGACGCCACTGATCGAAGCCCCCAGGATCTCGGAGCGCGTCGGCGCCCGCCTGTTCCTGAAGTTCGAGGGGATGAACCCGACGGCGTCATTCAAGGACCGCGGCATGACGGTCGCAATGAGCAGGGCCGTCGCAACAGGGAGCCGCGCCTGCGTCTGCGCCTCGACGGGCAACACCGCAGCCTCGGCAGCCGCCTATGCGGCGCGGGCCGGGGTGGAGTGTTTCGTCGTCGTGCCTGCGGGCAAGATAGCGCTCGGCAAGGCCGTCCAGGTCCTCGCCCACGGGGCCCGGATAGTCCAGATCGAGGGCAACTTCGATAAGGCCCTGAAGCTCTCGAAGAGGATCGCCGAAGAGCTTGGCAACGTCACGCTGGTGAACTCGGTCAACCCCGACCGCATCGAGGGGCAGAAGACAGCAGCCTTCGAGGTCGCTGAAGTCCTCGGGAATCCCCCCGACGCCCTGGCCCTGCCCGTAGGGAACGCAGGCAACATCACCTCGTACTGGCAAGGGTTCAGGGAGTGGAGAGAAGCAGGACGTAGCGACTCGGCACCGCGCATGCTCGGCTTCCAGGCAGAGGGCGCATCCCCGCTCGTCGCCGGCCACGACTTCGAGAGTCCCGAGACGGTGGCGAGCGCCATCAGAATAGGTTCGCCAGCGAGTAAAGAAGGGGCACTCGCGGCGGCGCGCGATTCCGGCGGCGGCATCGAGAGCGTGTCGGACGCCCAGATCCTCGCCGCCCAGGAGATGCTAGCCCATGAGGAGGGGGTCTTCTGCGAACCAGCCTCGGCGGCGGGGATCGCCGGTCTTCTGAAACTCGCAGGCGAGGGCAGGGGCCCAGAAGGTACGGTCGTGAGTGTATTGACCGGGCATGGGCTCAAGGACCCTGATGTGATCCTGAGTCGCGTGCAACTCCCGGATCCCGTCTCCGCCACGTTCGAGGCGGTCGCGGGGCAGATGGGGAGGGACATCGCGTGATCTCCGTCCGCGTCCCTGCCACCTCCGCGAACCTGGGACCAGGCTACGACGCGGTGGGGCTCGCGCTCTCTTTGAGCATGAGGATAGGGCTGGATAGATACCCGTATCCCGAGATAGAGATACATGGTACCGGTGCCGACCTCATACCCACCGGGCCGGAGCATCCGGCATACAGGGCGGCGCGGTTCGTGGCCGAGGTCGTCGGCGAGTCGGACGTCCACTTCCGTCTCGTGCAGGAGAACTCCATCCCGCCGACCAGGGGTTTGGGCGGCAGCGCGGCCGCGCTCGTCGGCGGGGCCGTCGCGGCCAACGATCTGTTCGGAGGTCAGATCGCCGCCCCCGACCTACTCAACATCGTCTGCGAGCTCGACGGACACCCCGACAACGCAGCCCCCGCCCTCCTCGGCGGGCTCGTGATCGGGACCCTCACACCGACCGGCGTGAGCGCCGTGCGCCTGGAACCGAAGAACCTCAAGGTGGCCGTTGCCGTCCCCGACTTCGCCGTCTCGACCACCGCGGCCCGCCAGGCCCTGCCTGACTCGGTCCCCCATCGCGACGCCACTTTCAACGTCGGCCGCTCCGGCCTCCTGCTGGGGGCCCTGGCGACCGGCGAGTACCATCTGCTGCGCGTCGCCATGCAGGACAGGCTCCACCAGCCTTACCGCTCCCACCTCATCCCCGGCCTCGAAGACGTCATAGATGCGGCCCTGGCGAACGGAGCCTACGGCGCCTGCCTCTCCGGTTCGGGCCCGACCGTACTCGCCTTCGCACCCGAGAAGAGGTCCCTGGAGATTGCTTCCGCGATGAAGACGGCCTTCGAGGCGCACCGCGTTACTGCGAAGTCCTGGGCGCTCGACGTTGACCTCGCAGGCGCCCGCGTCGAGCCGCCGGAAGAAGTTCCTAACCCGAGCCCCGTGCCCGTACTCTAGCTACGACTCCCTGGCACCGGGCATTGCCTGGATGTATCTTTTGATCTAGATACTCATCATTAGTTGAGGGAGGTTGGAGATGGAATCCGGGCAAAGGTTCGACCACCTGCGGGAGCATTCCATCGGCTTCGCACAGGTGCTGTTCCAGTCGATCACGCACATGGCCCCAGCCGCAGCGGTGGCGTTCTCTCTCCTCGTCGGCTTCTCCTTCGCGGGACCTGTACTGCCGCTCTCTGTGCTTCTCGCCCTCGGCGTAGCGCTTCTCATAGCCAACTCCGTGGGCCAGCTCGCCAAGCAGATGCCTTCGGCCGGGGGGCTCTATACGTACACCAGCCGCGCCCTCGGGCCGAAGGTCGGCTTCCTCGTCGGGTGGGCCTTCCTCCTTGCCGAACCGCTCGTAGCCCCGCTCCTCTACCTGGTCTTCGCGGCGACCACGGCTGACGTCTTCCAGAACAGGTTGGGCATAAACATCCCGTGGTGGGTGTGGGTGCTCGTGGCCGCCGCCCTCGTCTTCTACCTGACCTACTTCGGCGTCAGGCTCTCCACCAACACCGGTATAGTGCTCGGGATCTTCGAGATAGCGGCCTTCCTCGCCCTTGGCCTGTACATGATCTTCGCCGCAGGGGACGAAAACACGCTGGCAGTGTTCAACCCCGCCAACTCGCTCGAAGGAACCTGGTCAGGGGTGTTCAAGGGGATGGTCTTCTCCATCCTCGCGTTTATCGGGTTCGAGGCTGCGGCCCCACTGGGGGAGGAGGCCCGCAACCCGAGACGCACGATACCCAGGGTGGTTCTCGCCTCTGCGCTCGTGATCGGGCTCTTCTACCTGGTCAGCGCCTACGCCTCTGTTATGGGATGGGGCTTCGATAAGATGGGCTCCTACGCGGAGAACCCCGATCCTTGGACCACCATGGCGACTACCTACTGGGGGGCAGGGTGGGTGATCATCTTCCTCGCCATCGCGAACAGCGCCATCGCGAACGCCAACGCCGGCGTCAACGCCGCTACCCGCGTGATGTACGCCATGGGCCGCATCCACGTGCTGCCTGGCGCGTTCGGGCGGACACACCCCGAGCACCGCACGCCGCACGTGGCGATCATAGCCCAGTCTATATTCGCCCTTGTCGTAGCCCTGGTGCTCGGGGCAGCCTTCGACCCCGTAGGTGGCTTCAGCATCATCGCGACGGCGGTCACCATCGTCGTGATCCTGGTTTACATGACCGTCTGTGTGAGCAGCATGGCCTTCTACCTCCGCGAACGCCGGGACGAGTTCAACGTGCTCCTGCACGGCGTCTTCCCTATCCTGGCAGTCCTGATCCTCCTTGCCCCGCTCTACTACCAGTTCGCCCCCCTGCCCCCCTACCCGGTGCGGCTGGGCAACTACTTCGCCCTCGCCTGGATAGTACTCGGCTTCGTGGCGCTCGGGCTCGCCGCCTCCCAGCGTCCACAGGCCATCGCCCAGGCCGAGGAGGTCTTCGTCGAGGACGAAACCGTCGCTCCAGAAACCGAGAGGAGGTAGACATGGCCCAGGCCATCGACAGGGTTGACCACGTGATGAGGCCGTGTTCAGCTTCAGGACCGACCTGGTTACGGATATCGACTTCTCGAAGATCAACCCTGCCACGGGCCCACTCTCAATCCGCGGCGCCGAGCAAGGCCGGTGCAAGCGCGGACTGCGCACCAGAAGTCAATCCTGGCGATGAATCAGGGCGAAGCCCATCATTCAGGTAATGCGCCTGACTTCGGTCGCTAGCATCATCCAGTGCGTAAGTGATGGCCTGTTGGGAAAGCAGGAGAAAAGAGGAACACGGTGGAGACTCAGGACAATGCCGCCATCATTCGGGAGCTGTTCGATGCATTCAACGACCATGACCTCGATCGGGCTACCTCCATGGTGAGTGAGGACTTCGAATTGGTACTTCGCTGCCGAGGGCCAGGTCTTTCGTGGCCCACAAGGCTTACGCCAGTGGCTTCTAATCTTCTTGACGACACTCCCAGACGCCACTACGAAACTCTCCAACGTGGTCGCCACAGGAGGAGATTGGGTATTCACCGAATTTATAGGCAGGGGCACCCACAAAGGCTCGCTGGTCGGCCCGGCTGGCAAGATCCCGCCGACAGGACGGAAGATCGAGTTTCCGGTCGGAGAACTGATGCGGGTAGAGGACGGCAAGGTCGCCCTCGTGCACGTCTACTACGAGGGTGCCACCCTGATGCGCCAGCTTGGCGTGTTCCCTCCCCGTCCGGAAGTGCTGGGGCGCATCCTAATCTATCAAGCAAATAAGTTGCGCACTTGGGTGCGCCAGCGGCGCTAACGGGTCGATCCTATATCTCCTTCTACTTCGGCTTCCGAAGAGTATGGAATAGACTCTGTTCAAAGAGTATTTGTCGGCGCGAGACTACGCAAGGACTCTTTATTCAGAACGCACAGTTTTGGTTCACGAGGGACTTTTGGTCAAAGGAGCCTTCGGAGTGTAGATAACCATCCTGGCGGTGCACCGTCGGCTACGCGTGCTGCGAGGGGCCACTCTCTTTCGCGTGGCTCAGGTGCCGGCTGTAGATACTTCCTTACTGGAGACGCTTTTCGCGGAGGGTGAGAAGGGCGATCACCAATCCAAGCACAGGGAACCCGACGCCGAAGACGAGTGCGTATTGCAACCCGCGGGCCAGCGCCTCAGCCTGGGGGACGCCTGACGCGACCAGGGTCTCCGTGCGGGTCACAGAGATAGCGACGAGCAGAGCCAGCCCGAGCGCGGCTCCGATCTGCTGAGTGGTGCTGAGCAGCCCTGAGGCAAGGCCCTGCTCCGAGTCCCGTACCCCTGAGGTGGCCGCAACCGAGACGGCCACGAGGGGCAGGATTATGCCGAAGGAGACGAGTAACGTGCCTGGCAAGACATCCGTCCAGAAACCGCCCCCGGCAGAGACGCGGCTCAACAGAACCAGGCTCGTCGCAAGCACGCCAAGCCCCACGAGCAGGATCGGCTTAACGCCTACACGGGTAGCCAGTCGTCCCCCGACGCTGGACGCGAAGATACTCGCCAGACCGTGGGGCAACCAGGCGAGCCCGGCTTCGATCGCCGAGTAGCCCAGAACCCGCTGCATGTAGAGTGTGATCAGGAAGATCATCGGCGCAGCACTGGCTATGATCAGGAGTCCGACGACGTTGGCACCCGTCATCGTCCTGCGCCGGACGACCCCGGGCGGTACGAGGGGGTCCCGTGTCCGCAACTCGATGACCCAGAACCCGACGAGTAGCACGAACGCGAGGCCGAACGAGAGCGCGATGCGCGGCGAGAGTAAGCCTGCCCCGCCGGCCCCCGAGAGGGCGTAGACGAGCGCGATGAGTCCGGCTGTGACGGAGACGGCGCCGGGGATATCCAGCTTCCTCCCTGTCTCCTCACTCTCGTTCTCTTGCAGGAGAAATGGCGCGAGGGCCGCCACCGCGCCGCCTAAAGGCACGTTGACGAACATCACCCACTCCCAACCCAGAACCTCGGTCAGGACACCCCCAAGGATGACGCCCGCCGAGAAACCTCCTGCCGAAACCCCGCCCCAGATGCCAAGCGCCCGGTTGCGCTCCTCGCCTTCACGGAAGCTCGTGGTGAGGATAGAGAGCGCCGCCGGCGAGACGGCAGCCGCCCCGAGACCCTGAACGGCGCGCGCCCCGACGAGGACTGCCGCAGAGGAGGCCAGCCCACCTGCCAGAGAGGCCGCCGCGAAGAGCACGAGTCCAGCTATGAAGATCCGCCTTCGGCCGTAGATATCAGCCACGCGCCCGCCGAGGAGCAGGAAGCCGCCAAACGTCAGGACGTACCCGGTGATCACCCACTGCAGCCCGGTGCTGGAGAGGCCGAACTCGTCGCGGATGGAAGGCAGGGCGACGTTTATGATCGAGAAGTCCAGAACCACCATGAACTGCGCAGCGCACAATAACGCCAGGATAGGAAAACGGCCAGAGCCCCTGAGCTTGTTCAACAAACCTCCCGATTTGCTACACGATTCTTACAACCTGTTTCTTTTTGCCCCGAGTCCGCGAGACTAAACGGCCAAAACCTTGACAACCCTCGACCGTTGTGTAACCCTTCACCACACTTGCGGGCCAAGAATGAGCGAGGACTTTTGACGGAAGTCTCAAAAACGGCGCAGAAGAAAGTCTCGGGCTTGATGCTCAAGATCTCACGCCTGCTCGCTCCCCCCATCCACCCGCGAGTATCCACGGTAGCCGCACCGTCTGCCCTACGACTAATTAGCCGGGCGGGCCGGGACGGCGCTCTCCGGTCCGCCTAGAGCCGCAAGACGGGCAGGCCCCGTTCTACGGCAAGGCCGAGACAAGACTCACTATCAAGAACGGGGTAAACCGTGGAAAACACCGCATTCAACATCGAATACAAGCCACGCACAGGCAGTGAAGCCATGTGCGAGGCGCTACTCGACGAAGGGGTCGAGTACCTCTTCGGGTACCCTGGGGGCGCGATCATGCCTTTCTACGACGCCCTCCCCGACTACCCGCTGAAACACATCCTGACCCGCCACGAACAGGCTGCAGCCCACGCGGCAGACGGCTACGCGAGGGCGACGGGCCGGGTCGGGGTGTGCGTGGCAACGAGCGGGCCAGGCGCGACGAACCTGGTGACAGGGCTAGCCACCGCGCAGATGGACTCTGTGCCACTCGTGGCAATCACGGGCCAGGTCGGACGCCCAGCCCTCGGCAAAGACTCCTTCCAGGAGACCAACGTCATGGGCATGACGCTGCCCTTCACCAAGCACTCCTTCCTGGTCGAAAACCCCGACGATCTCTACCCGACGATGCGGAAGGCGTTCGAGATCGCCCGCTCCGGCAGGCCAGGACCTGTCCTCATCGACGTGCCGAAAGACGTGCAGTTCGCAGCATGCAACGATAACGGCTACCGGCGCCTGCGCGAGGCCCCACCGCCCGTCGAGTCGCCGGGGCTGGAGCGGGCAGCGATGCTCCTGCGGAATGCGAAGCGACCCATCATCCTGGCCGGACACGGCGTCACGCTAGGGGGCGCGGAGATGGAGCTCAGGCTGCTCGCCGAGAGGACTGGCATCCCTGTCGTGACCACGTTGCTCGGCATAAGCGCGTTCCCAGACGACCACCCGCTGTACCTCGGGTGGCCGGGGATGCACGGGCAGGCCAGCGTCAACCGCGCCATAGACCGCTCCGACCTGCTGTTTGCGGTCGGGATGCGCTTCGACGACAGGATCACCGGCGCGGCCCACAAGTTCGCCCCGAACGCCAAGATCATCCACATCGACGTCGACCCATCGGAGCTTGGGAAGGTCATAAAGCCGACCGTCGGGATAGCGGCGGACGCGAAGGCCGCGATGCGCTCGATCCTCGGCCACCTGGATAACGCCTCCGAAGAGGGCGAAGGATGCGAGCAATGGCGCGAGGAGCTTCGGCGCAGCCAGGAGCCCGAGAAACAGCGCCAGGAGTCGGCGCGGGACGAGTACGGTCCGATCCAGGTGATGGACGCCATAAAGGCTACGGCGGGACCCGACCTGCGCCTCGTCACCGACGTCGGGCAGCATCAGATGTGGGCGGCCCAGTTCTTCGAGTTCACGAAGGCCAATAGCCACATAACCAGCGGTGGGCTTGGAACGATGGGCTTCGCGCTGCCTGCGGCGATGGGTGTGGCGTTCGCCTATCCCGAAGATCCCGTGTGGGTCGTTGCGGGCGACGGCGGCTTCCAGATGAACATCCAGGAACTCGCGACGATCAGGGACTTCGGGCTGAACATCAAGGTCGCCGTCCTGAACAACGGGTACCTGGGGATGGTCCGGCAGTGGCAGCAGTTCTTCCACAACCGCCGCTACTCTGAGACGCCCATAACGGGGCCTGATTACGAGCAGCTCACGGCGGCCTACGGCCTCGCGGGGCGTACCGTTCGTGAGGGCGACGACGTCGAGGCTGCCGTCCGTTGGGCGCAGGAGCAGGAAGGCTGCACCATTCTGGACTTCCACATCGACCCAGAGGCTAACGTCTACCCCATGATCCCATCGGGCATGTCAGTCAACGAGATGATCGAGGAAGACGGTGCCTGATTCAGCCACCGGCGTCGCCATGAATACCATCGAGGTCAGATTCTCAGGCGGGATGCTCGCCCTGAACCGCCTCCTGATGACGCTCCAGAATAAACGGATGCCCGTCGCCGGCTTCACGCTCGCCCGCGACGAAGCCGGAATGCGGGCTACCATCCTGCTCGACTGCCCGCCCGAGTCCGCGCTGCGCT
>DASSJP010000543.1:0-3517 GCA_035691165.1 Rubrobacter sp. | reverse complement strand
CCGCTCGAGATCGTCGCCAGGATCAACGAGGACCCACTGAGTGCCGACGGTCTCTCCGACACAAGAGAGCTCGGCGAGAGAATCGGAGGGGCTGAAGGCGTCTCTCGAGTGGAGAGCGTCTACACGCTCGGGGAATCGGCGGCGAAGCACTACGCAGACCGCGTCGCCGGGGCCCGCGAGAAGGCCGAGTCCGAAGCAGCCAAAAAGGTGGACGGGCTCGTACAACAGCAGATAGAAGCGCAGACGCGGAAGAAGACGGACGAGGCCGTGCAACAGCAACTCTCGCAGGTGCAGGCGACCTACGGCGCCGTCCCGCCGGGCACCGAGGAGCAGATCCGTGCCAAAGTCGAGCCCCGGGTGGCGAAGGAGGTGCACGCCTCTGAGGGACGCATAAGGGATGAGGTCGAGCGGCGCGTCGCCGAAGAAGTGGACCGCAAGGTTCCCGAGCTGCCTGAGGGGATCTCGGCTGATGGAAAGGTCACGCCTGAGGGCATTGCGGCATTCCTGAAGCTGCCTGCGGCCAGGCAGTCCAGAGACCTGCAGAATTCGCTGGACTCCTACGTGGCCGGAGACAGAACTCTGCTCCGGGCCGTCACCGAGGCGAACCCTTATACACAGGACGCCTACAGAGCGGTAGACGCCGTGCGCGCGGTCGATGCGCCGGAGGGGACGAGCTTCCTTGTCGGCGGGCTCTCTGCCGGCCAGGAGGACTTCATATCCAGCCTCTACGGCAAGGCGCCCTACGCGGCGGCCTTCGTCATCGGGGTGACGTACCTGATCCTGCTCATCACCTTCCGCTCGGTGTTCATCCCGCTTAAGGCGGTCGTGGTGAACATCCTGAGCCTGACGGCGAGCTTCGGGGCGATGGTCTTCGTGTTCCAGGATGGCCATCTCTCCGGCCTCCTTAACTTCACGCCCCTCGGCTTCGTTGACGCGACGCTCCCCATCCTGATGTTTTGCACGATCTTCGGGGTGTCGATGGACTACGAGGTCTTCCTCCTCTCCCGCATCAGGGAGGCCTACGAGAACGGCGACTCGAACACAGCGAGCGTCTCCAAGGGCCTCGTCGCGACAGCAGGGATCATCACCTCCGCAGCCGCGATCATCATGGTCGTGACAGGGGCCTTCGCCTTCACGGGGATCATCCTCACCAAGGCCATCGGGCTCGGCCTCGCCGTCGCCGTATTTGTGGACGCGACGATTATCCGCATCCTTCTGGTCCCTGCCACCATGCGTATCCTGGGCGACTGGAACTGGTGGCCCGGAGGGCGCAGGATCACTTTCGGGGCCAGCCCGAAAGAGACCGTCAAGATACCCCCCGGTCAATGAGCGCCTTTCGAACACGACATGTCGTTACTTAAGATCAATTCTTGATCTCGCTGTGTGGCGGGGATAGACTGTGAAGTATGTTGGAGTTCGAGCGGATACTCAAGGACAGGGGCTACCGGCTCACCAACCAGCGCCGGATCATCGTACACGAGTTGGAGGGGGAGCGGCACCTTTCGGCTGAGGAGATCTACGACAGGGTCAAAGGCGAGCATCCTGAGCTTGGCCTCTCAACGGTGTACAGGACGCTCGACCTTCTGACCGAGCTCGGCATCGTGCGCAAGGACGACTTCGGCGAGGGTTACTCGCGCTACGAGCTCGCGACCGAGCGCGTGCACCACCACGCCCGCTGCGAGGAGTGCGGTGCCGTCATCGAGTTCAACGAGGAGCTAATGGAGTATCTGGCATTGCAGGTCGAGCGGGAGACCGGATTCGTCACTGACTGGCACGAGATCACACTGCACGGCCGCTGCGCGAACTGCTCTTCGTAGAAGCGCACCGGAGCTACTTTTTCTTTTCTCACTCTTGAATTGGGCCAGCATGTCGGTCTAAAGTGTACGGGCTGCACAACATGTTGTGTGATCAGCACCCTGGAGGGGAAATAGTGAAGCGCTTGAGCACGATTGTCGCGGCCTCGGTATTGGCTGTCATCACCGTAGGAATGTTCGCAGGGACGCTCGTCGCGCAGGCGAGCCCAGGAGTGTACGCGGCCTGCGGGCCTGACCGGCGGGAGATCCAGGCCGACGACCTCCCTGATGTCGTGGACCAGGACAGGTGTCCCGTCGGTGGCAGAGAGATTGTGGACGGCGGGGTCTCTGTGGTCGTCCCCGAGCCCGGGGAGAGCGTTTTCGCGGAGGCGATGTCACCGCGAGGCAGCGAACAGCTTGAGGTGAGCAACCCTTCCGGCGGCACGCTCGTCCTCGGGGATACAGGGAGTGAATACGGAGCCAAGGAGACGTACGCCACGCAATCGTCCGGACCTGGACCGTGCAGCGACGCGTACCGCAACCAGTGGAACGTGCGCCTGTACAACTACCTCCGCTACTATTTCAACAGGAAGAGCACGCCTTCCTACCTGGCCGACTTGGGCGCCGCCCGTGCGATAGAGAAGGCTGGCAACAACGTCAGCGGGGTGAAGGATAGTTGCGGCGTAGGGGACAAAGTGCCTGCGGTATTGAAGTACAAAGGGGTCACGCGAACGTCGGTTGACATGGACGCCGGAGGCACCTGCAAGGCGAACGACCACAAAAGCGTCGTAGGTTTCGGCGATCTTCCCAGAAGCTACACGGGCAATACCTGTGTATGGTCCTGGATCGAGGACGGCCCCGACAGGATCAACTCCGCCGACGTGAGGATGAACAAGGGCGACTACCGCTGGACCGCCAGGGTCACCCGTTCGTGCAGAGGGAAGCACGACGTGGAATCCACGATGACCCATGAGCGCGGCCACACCTTCGGTCTGGGAGACGTCCCCGAGTCATCTCATCCCAACCTGACGATGAGCTCCCGGAGTAACGGTACCTGCCAGACTTCGGAGCGGAGCCTCGGGAAGGGCGACGCCGTCGGACTGAACGAGAAATACCGATAGCCGCTCTGTCTAGACGCTGAACTTCAGGCCGTCTTCGGCCACGATGATGTCGCCATCGAAGCCGCTTCCCACTTCCGAAGGCAGGGAAGCGTTATCCACGGCCGGATAGAGGTGGGTGAGGACGACGCGGTCTACGCCTGACTCGCTCGCGATCCTCGCTACGCCTGATGGTGTCAGGTGGCCAGGAACGGTCGCTTCGTCGGGGAAGGAACACTCGACCAGGAGCGTGTGGGCGCCGCGCGCCAGCTCCACCACCGACTGGCTGTACTCTGTGTCGCCGGTGTAGACGAACGCGCCGCCGTCGGTGTCGAGCCTGTAGGCGATGCTCTCGGGACGGTGCTTCGCGGGAGCCCACGAGAGCTTGCATCCGGCAAGTTCGATGGGAGAGGGGCATTCGTGGGGAAGCTCGGAGACGAGGGTGGTGTAATCGCCGACCATCCACTTCCCCCAGACTTCCATCAGGGAACTCCAGAAGCGGATGAAAGGCTCGGGGCCGCCCACGTACAGGGGCCGAGTGCGTTCCTCCCGCGAACCGTATTTGATGGCGAAGAGAAGAGGGACGATGTCAACCGTATGGTCGGGGTGGAAGTGGGTAAAGAAGAT
>DASSJP010000542.1:0-2002 GCA_035691165.1 Rubrobacter sp. | reverse complement strand
CACGAAGTAACCTCGGGTGTCCGGTGACTGCGCCATGTCGAGGTTTCTTGCGAAGCAGCTCGGACTGCTACTCTGTAGCCTCTTGCCGCTGGTGCGCTGCTAGCATCCTGGCCGAGAGGTAGAGGCTCAGGCCGAAGTAGTAGCAGAGGTAGAGGATCGAGAAGCCCAGTATCACGGGGTCGGGCTCCGGCATCCCGACGAGGATGACGGCGTAGCTTGCGAGCCATAGCGTCGTGAGCGTGAGCGAGAGCTTGCGGAAGGCGATGGTGCGCGTAGGGTAGACGTAGCGGATAGGAACAAAGACCAGCAGCGAGCAGATTACTAGCACCGCGGCAAGGGCGCCCGGGCCTGGCTCGAAGACTATGGCGTAGAAGGCTACGACGTTGAAGTAGCTCGGGAAGCCGTAGAAGAAGTGGTCGTCGGTCTTGGCGTCCACCCGGCAGAACTGGTAGCTAGAGGCTAACAGGGGCAGAGCGGCGAAGACTACCCCGGCATTACCATCAGGCAGATAGCCCCCGCTCCAGAGGAGGACCATCGGCGCGAAGACGTAGGTCATGTAGTCCACGATGTTGTCCAAGAGCGCGCCGTCGAAGAAGGGCAGCGCCTCGCTCACCCTGAGGCGGCGGGCGAGGAGGCCGTCGGTGCTGTCGATAATGAGCGACGCGAGCATAAGCCACAACGCCTTCACCGCCTCCCCCTGGAAGGCTGCGACCAGGATCAGGAGCGCGAGAACGGCCCCGCTAGCCGTGTAGAGGTGCACGGCCACGGCCCTTAGCCTGAACCAGGGAGGATCCGAGTTCTCCAGACCCGTCTCTTCGATGCTAACGTCTTCCATCCGGCCTCGCTGATCCTCCTCTCAGTCCCGGAACACAATAATACCAGCATGGGACATCCTCCATTTGTGTCCCAACGCGCATTTGGTCCTCAGCCGGTCTCGGGACGCGCCTCGAGGGAGCGAATGCGGTTTATAGCCGCCGCCACCTCGTGCGCCCGCGGCAGGCTCAACTCCCCTGGATGCCCCCTGAAGTTGCCGAGGGTGTCGAGGCCCCTCTCCACTATCGAGTCCAGCGCCTCCTCGACTACCTCCTTCACGCGCCGGCTCTCGCCCGCGGCGGCGAACTCGCCTATGACACGGGCGATGGCCTCGGTCTGTCCTGCCTCGGCGAGCTGCTCGAGGTAGGAGAGATCGACGCGCTCGCGGCCGAGCTCGATCGTATGAAGACCCCTACCGCGGGCGGTCTCGCGCCTGCCGCGCCGCAGGTCTATGGAGGAGGCCCGGACGCGGCGGCCTCTCGGCGAGCGTATGTCTTTGTCTCCGACGAGTGTGCGGGGCGGGAACTTCGATGTAACCTCGCGGGCTCGCGGGGTGGCGTCGGAGGGCTCGTAGTCCTCCATCAGGATCACACGGTCCGCGACGTCGAGGTAGTCTCCTACGCCGCCGACCACGACGACCGTCGAGACGCCAAGAGTGCGGTGCAGCGGGCGTACCAGGTCAATAAAAGGAGTGATGGGCTCCTTACTGACCAGCTCGCGCATCCGCTCGTCCCGGATCATGAAGTTCGTAGCGCTCGTGTCCTCGTCCACAAGGAAGAGAGAGGTCCCGACCTCGAGCGCCTCGGCGATGTTCGCCGCCTGCGAGGTCGACCCTGAGGCGTTCGGGGTCGAGAAGTTCTGCGTGGACTTTCCGCCCGGCAACCCCCCGATCATGGCCGAGATGTCCACCCCAGCTACGCCGCGACCGTCCTCGGCCCTGATCTTGACCGCGTCGGCCCGCGCCACCACATATTCCCGGCCGTCTCCCGCCACGTGGTCGTAGACTCCCCAGGAGAGCGCGGAGAGCAGCGTGCTCTTCCCGTGGAAGCCGCCTCCCGCGACGAGCGTCACGCCTTCGGGAATCCCCATCCCGACTATCTCGCCGCGGTTCGGCAGCTCCACCGGGACCCGTAGCTCCTCAGGGCCCTCGAACGGCACCGCGCCTACTCTCAACGGCCTGTCGCTCGCC
>DASSJP010000541.1:0-2591 GCA_035691165.1 Rubrobacter sp. | reverse complement strand
ACACTCTCGTCGCCGATAAGTTCGAGGGCGTTCTCCAGGGCACTGATCTCGAAGACCGGCTGCGTCCAGAAGGCGTGCGCGCCGGCCTCGACCTTGCGCCAGAGCTTATCGACCTCCTCGTCGAGCTCCTCTGCCGTCGGGTTGAAAGACGCCCCGATCAGGAACCCCGGCGGATCACCTATCGGGTTGCCCGCGAGGTCCTCTCCCTGGTTCATCCTGGAGAGGACGTGCACGAGGCCGACGGAGTCGGTGTCGAAGACCGAGGTCGCCTCCGGGTAGTCCCCGATCTGGGCCGGGTCACCCGTTACGGCGAGTATGTTCTTCACCCCGAGCGCCGCCGCGCCGAGCAGGTCGGCCTGCAGACCGATGATGTTCCGATCACGGCATGAGATGTGGGAGACGACCTCGATACCCGCTTCGTCCTGCACGATCTTGGCCGCGGCGACGGGATGCATCCTGAGCCTCGCCCGCGCCCCGTCTGAGATGTCTATGGCGTGGATGCCACGCTCTTTCAACCGCCGCGCCGCCTCGACTACCTGCGTGATGGCGTTGCCGCGCGGCAGATCCACCTCGACCGTCACGGCGAAGCCCGTGCGCAACCGCTCCGCGAAGTCAGAGACTGGTTCCGCAGGGACCATTGGTCGCCCGGTCCGCTCTACCACCGCAACATGCCGCCGTGTGCCAGCACCGTTGACCTCGAAGTCTCGCAGCGCCTCGGATAGTGCTTTTACGTGTGCCGGAGTTGTGCCGCAGCAGCCCCCGACCAGGCGCGCTCCGACCTGGGCGAGCTTCACGCCGTACTCGGCGAAGTGGTCCACGTCGCGGCTGAAGCGGATGTGGCCGTCCACAAGCTGAGGAAGACCGGGGTTCGGGAAGGCGGCGACGGGACCGGCCCCGGCGGCCATCTGCTCGATGATCTCGACCATCCGCTGCGGGCCGACGGTGCAGTTCGCCCCAGTCAGGTCCGCGCCCCAGGAGGAGATCTCACGTGCCGCCCGCTCCGGAAGCCCTTCTGCGAGCGTCTCTCCGTCCTCGACGAAGGTCTTGTACGCCAGGACGGGCGCACCCAGAGGCTCGACCGCCTCGTAGGCGAGGCGCAACTCGACGAGGTCGGGGAAGGTTTCAAGCAGGATCGCATCCGCCCCGCCTTCGAGCAGGGCCTCGGCCTGCTCGCGGAAGACCGACCTCGCCTGCTCGGGCCGCACAGGACCGACGGGGGCGAGCGAACGTCCCAGCGGCCCGATGGCCCCGAGAACGATGGCCTTCTCTCCCGCGCCGGCGACGTCCAGGGCGGCCTTGCGGGCGAGTCGGGCGCCCTCGGCGTTGACCTCGCGCACCCTGTCTTCGAGGTCGTGGGTCTCCAGTTTGAAACAGTTCGCGGCGAAGGTGTTCGTTTCGATAACGTTCGCGCCCGCCCTCAGGTACTCCTCGTGGATCGCGTAGACCATCTCGGGATGGGAGAGGTTCGCGCGGGCGTAGGGATGGCCGAAACCGACGCCGCGCTCGCCAAGCAGCGTGCCCACGGCGCCGTCCCCGATCAAGACCCGCGTATCGAGTAGCTCTCTGAGGTTCGGGCTCAAGATAAGACCTCTCTCCTTCTTCGTTTCAAGTTCGCGCGGAGAAGAGAGGCTGAGTACACTCTTTCACCTCATCTGCCGGAGTCTGCTCCGCGGGAGTTGGCACCTGGCACGGGGCTCGCACCTCGCCGGTTGCCGCGGCTTCTCAGGGCCCGTCCCTCCACCGCTCTCGATGAGTGTCACCGGCCCGCTCTTGCGGTCCATGACCAGGCAATTACAGCACGATGAGCCCAGGATTTCAATGCGGCATCCCTGGCCAAACCCGGCGCGGAGCAGGCGTTAGCGGGCGGCTGTACCCCGGAGAGTCCGACTGAAGCGGATGCGGACCGCTATCTCGCCTGGATCCCGGGCCGCGCACCTGACTGCGACCATGACTTTCCCAGGGCGCGAGACCTGTGCCCTGCGGGAGAAGATATCGTAGCCCTGGGCCTCGATACGGGACAGGATCGCAGCGTACAATTCGCGCGCGACGACCACGGGGAAGCGTCTCCCCCTCGGGATGTATCCCATCCCCTCGTCGGCAATCTCGTAGAGCCTCCTCGCCCGGTCGATCTCGAAGCGCATGAGATCGACGAACCGCTCGTCGATCACGCCGGATGCGAGATCCCGCTCCGTATACCCGAAGCGCGCCAGATCCTCTAGTGGCAGATATACCCGCCCTCTCCGCCAGTCCTCACCGATGTCGCGCAGGAAGTTGGATAGCTGCATGGCGACGCCGAGTGCCTCAGCGTGGGGGTCGGCCTTCCCGTCTGCCACCCCCACGACCCTGCACATCATCAGGCCGACGACGGCGGCGCTCCCGTAGACGTAGACCTCCAGGTCCTCGTACGTCGGGTAGCGGAAGACACTGGTGTCCATCTTCATGCTCCGGAAGAAGGCGGCTATGGTCGTCGGGTCGATGCCGCAGGTGCGTACCGTGTCCGCGTAGGCGCGCAGTACGGGGTTTGGGACTTCCTCCCCGGAGACCGCCGCCATCGTCTCATCCTCGAAATCTTCGAGAACGGAGAGCTGGGC
>DASSJP010000540.1:0-2417 GCA_035691165.1 Rubrobacter sp. | reverse complement strand
ATGACGTTTGTGAACAAGGGAACTCTGGATTTCTACGAACTGGTGGAGCGGGCGCTCGAAGGGTTGCCGCCCGAGCTGTCGGCACTGCTGGATAACGTGGCCATAGTAGTGGAAGACTGGCCGGATTACTCCACGCCGCTGGTGGCGGATGGTCCGGGCGACACGTTGTACGGGCTCTACGAGGGCGTGCCTCTGACGGAGAGGGGTGCTGGATACTACGGGTTCCTGCCTGATAAGATCACGATCTTCCGCGGTCCGCTGGAGCGAGATTTCAAAACCGGCGAGTTGGAGGAGCAGGTCAGGATCACGGTGGTACACGAGATCGCGCACTACTTCGGCTTCGATGAGGAGCGCCTGGAGGAGCTGGGTTGGGGATAAACTCGGGCCAGGGTGGCAGCGTGAGCATCGAGCAGCGGATAGCGGCGGCTCCTGAGAAGGTCGCCGCCTACGTCTCGGACTTCCGCAACGCCAAGGAGTGGATGGTCGGCGTCGAGGGAGTCGAGCCGCTCGGGGAAGACTCCTATCGTCTCGCCCTCGAGAGCCCAATCGGCAAGATCGAACCCGAGGTGCGGATAGTTGAGCACGACTCAAAGAGCATCCGCTGGGTATACACTTCGACCATCGAGGGCGGCGGCAGGATGGAGGTCTCACCCGACGCAGACGGCGGCTGCGTTGTCTCCTACACCGGCGAGTTCCACCTCAAGGCCAAATTTCTGGACCGTGCCGCGCGCTTCGTCGGTGCCGAGCGCTTCGCCCGCACCAACGGGGAGCGCTCCCTCACGCGCCTCAAATACCTTATGGAAGCCAGGCGCTACTAATGCCCATCGGGCCGATCGAGATCCTGCTCGTGTTCATGGTGTTCCTCGTGCTCGGACCACGCCGCATCGCGAACCTCTTCCGCTCGCTGGGTACGGGCGTACACGACTTCGTGGAGACGCTGGGCCGCGACAAAGAGAAGGAAGAGCTCACCGAAGAAGACGACCAACCCAAGAGCTGATCGGCTGAAATCTACAGACCCAGCACCACCCTGTCGCCGGGACCGACGCGGGCGTTTGGGCGCTTGCGATCTACGCCCGAGAGGTCTTCGCCCGCGCTCTTGAGGTATACGCGGGGCTCCTCGACGGCGGGCCCGGGGTCGGCGGAGTAAGTCTGCCAGGTGACGCCCTGCCAGGTGAACGTGAGGAGGACCGCCGGCTCGGCCCCCTCGTCCAGCTCGACGTGGACTTCGGGCTGGCCCATGGTCCTTGAGAGGGCGTTCATCGAGTTGCGCTGCTCGGATTTGTTGAAGTAGTCTATCCCCGCCCGCAGCCGGTTCGCAGGGTCGGCGAGGCGGGAGCGCAGCTCCCGTTCGCCCTCCAGCTCTCCCCGAAGAGTTTCTATCGTCGTGCGGAGGTTGGAGATCTCCCCCTCCCTCTCCTCCAGGTCCCTCTCCAGGCCCTCGACACGACGGAGGGCGTCCTGGAGCGCGAGGTCCTTGCGCGAAGCCAGCTCCCCGGCCCGCTGGTTCGCGGCCTCTATCTGCTCCACCCGGCGCTCCAGCAGGTAGTCGCGGTGCGCTATCTCCCCGTTTTTGCGTTCGAGCTCGCGCTCGAGGCGCCCTACCTGGCGCTCGAAGCTCTCCCTGCGACGCCTGCGGCCCCTGACCTCCTCCTCGAGGTCTCTCACGCGCTGCTTCAGCCTGGCGCGCTCGCGCTCGAGGGACTCGATATGTCCCTGCCCCGCCTCCTTCGAGGCGCGTGCCTCGTCGGCGGCCAGACGGGAGGCGGTCACCTCCTCGAATAGCTCCCTGATGTGGTTGTCCTTTATCACGAGCCGGGATCTCAGCTCCTCCATGCTGGAGATCTCCCCGCGCCCAACCTCGACCTCGGTGGTGTCGGCCCCATCCGAGCGCTCCTCCGGTGGCTGACTGCCGTTGTGCCGGTCCTGCCCTTCCACGGTACCCTACCCCTCCTCCTTCTTCGGGGCCTCCTCTTCCGAACTCTCGGATCCAGCGTCCGGGGCGGGCTTCTTGAGGGATTTGCCGGCCTCCCGCGCAGCCCGACGCTCGGCCTTGATCTTCTCCCTTTCTTCTTTGGTCATCTTCTTCGGTCCGTCCCCGCCCGCTTCCGCCGGTGTTTCCACGGTCCCCGATGTGCCGGTTTTCACGGACTTGCCCGCTTCTCGCGCGGCCCTGCGTTCTGCCTTGATCCTCTCCCGCTCTTCCGCCGACATCTTCTTGGGAGCCGCTTCTGAACCTGAAGGTTTAGAGTCCTCCTCCTGTCCACTCTTGAGGGACGTGCCAGCCTCGCGGGCTGCCCGGCGTGCGGCCTTGATCTTCTCGCGCTCCTCGGCTGACATCTTCTTCGGCTTCTCGCCGCCTTCCGCGGCTTCATCCTTCTTATCGTCTTTCGGTTCCTCGGGAGGTTTGGGGAGACCTG
>DASSJP010000539.1:0-3367 GCA_035691165.1 Rubrobacter sp. | reverse complement strand
AGACATCGAAGCACAGCGGTGAGAAGACCCCGGAGCATCCTGTCGATGGCCGGCCAAATATCATCTTCGTGGTCACCGACGACATGGAGGAGGAGATGTTGCGCGAGATGCCCGTTGTCCAGCGGCGGCTGGTAGACGAGGGCGTCAGGTTCGACAACGCCTTTGTAAGTAGCTCCCTGTGCTGCCCTTCGAGGGCGACGATGTTGCGGGGTCAGTACGCCCACAATCACCACGTGCAGTCGAACAGCATGCCTGACGGAGGGGCGAGACGCTTCCGCCAGTTGGGCCGTGACCGCTCAACTTTCGCCACCTGGCTCCACGACTCGGGCTACCGTACCGGCCTTGTCGGCAAGTACCTCAACAACGCCCAGAAAGAATACATACCGCCAGGCTGGGACGAGTGGGATGCCATGATCGGCGCGGCATCCGAGCACACCATCGACGAGAACGGAAAGCTCCGTGCCTATCCAAACGTGCGCCAGATGAACGACGTGTATCAGGCGAAGGCACTGGAGTTCCTGCGGCACTCGACCGACAAAGCCTCCGACCCGCCGTTCATGCTCTGGGTAGGTACCTGGGCGCCCCACCTGCCAGCCAAGTTCTCCACCCGCCACGCCGACCTGTACAAGAACGCGAAGCTGAAGAAGCCGCCGTCGTTTAATGAGCGGGATCTTTCCGACAAGCCGAGGTGGTTGCGTGAGGTGTCGCCCCTCGAGGAGCGCGAGATACAGGCTCTGCAGTCGGAAAACCGGGACCGGCTCCGGTCGCTCAGGGACGTAGACGAGATGGTCGGCGCCATCATGGACCTGCTGCGGGACAGGAAGGAGCTTGGCGACACCTACGTGGTGTTCACCACTGACAACGGACTGCAAAGGGGTGAGCATCGGCTGCTAAAGAAATCCACGCCCTACGAGGAGTCGACCGAGGTGCCGCTCGTCATCAGGGGACCCGGCGTACCCGCCGGCGAGGTCCGAGACCCGCTTGTGATCAACAACGATTTCGCGCCAACCTTCGCCGATTGGGCCGGCGTAGATGTCCCGGCCTTCGTGGACGGCCGCAGCCTCGCGCCGCTTCTGGAGGCCGACCCACCGGCCAGCTCAGCCTGGCGGACGGCTATCCTCAACGAACGCCATCAGAGGAAACCGTCTCACATCCCAGAGTACGAAGCCGTCAGAACCGCGACCCAAACCTTCGTGCAGTGGGAGACCGGAGAGCGGGAGCTATACGACCTCCGACGAGATCCCTACGAGCTGGACAGCATCCAGAAAACCGCAGAACCCGGCATGATAGCCCGCCTGAATACGCGCCTGAAGTTGCTCCAGGAGTGCGCGGGAACGACGTGCAGAGCTGCTGAAGGACCATAAACCGAGGAAAGGAACGTTGCCCCGCCAGCGGGAGCCCACGATCCGGCTGGTTGATAAACCGCCGACTCTTCTGTTAGTTTGACCAAGGTAGTCCTCTCGATTAATAGCCTAAGGAGATCCTCCCATGCGCCTCAGAGAAAGCTCGGCCATATCTCTACTCATCCCGCTCGTACTCTGCGTTGTGCTCGCCGGGCTCATGGCCGGCTGCGGTGGCGGTGGTAGCGACCAGTCGAGTAACGGAGGGGGCGATCAGGAGCAAAAGCAGAAAGGGGAGGCCGCCAAAAAAGAGCCGCTTCAGAAGAAGATAGCGATCGGAACGGTAAAGGGATTCCATGAGGACAAGAGGAGGATCTCCCTGCGGCCGACCGTAAAAGCCCAGAGCGAGGGGCCGCTGGCCTTCAAGATCAGGAAGAACGCCACTATCACAATGGGCGGAAAGAAGGCGGAGCTCGGAGACATTAAGGAGGGCCAGCAGGCCCAGATCGAGTACGTCGTGCAGAACGAGGTCAACCGGGCCGTCGTCGTGCATCTTTTCGAGGCGAATAGTCAGAATTCAGGAGAAGGCGAGAAGACCGGCTAGGGAAGAACGTGGCCCACGGCACCCGGATGAGGGTGCTCCTCACTGGCGCCACGGGACTGCTCGGGGGCGAGCTCGTGAATCTGCTGCTGGCCGAAGGGCACGAAATACGCTGCCTCCTTCGCCCGGATAGCACGAACGCCTCGCGCCTCGACGAGGGGAGGGTTGAGATCTTCCTCGGTGACGCCGGAGACGAGGATGACCTCTCCAGGGCGCTCCGGGGCACGGACGCCATCCTTCACGTCGCGGGGATCGAGTACGCCCCTGCAGTCGTGGGGGCTGCCCGCAGGGCCGGCCTCGAACGGATCCTGGTGGTCGGCAGCACGAGCGCACACTCGTCCTACGCTTTCCGGTCTGGTCCGAAGCGCCAGATGGAGAAGATCGTGCGCGGAAGCGGGCTCGCGTGGACGATAGTGCGGCCTTCCATGATCTACGGCTCCGAGCGGGACAGGAACGTGCGCCGCCTGCTACGCTTCCTCGACCGCTCGCCCGTCTTCCCGATCTTCGGTCCAGGTACGAACCTATGGCAGCCCGTCTATCACGAGGACTGCGCGCGCGGCGTACTCGAAGCCCTGAAACGCCCCGTGTCCGTACACCGCAGCTACGATCTGCCCGGCGCCGAACCTCTGACTTATCTTGATATGGTGAAAACGGCAGCGGCGGCCCTTGGAAGAGAGCCGCGTATCGTCAGGCTGCCGATCGAACCCGTCCGAAGGGTCCTCGTCGCTGCGGAGAGGCTGCGGTTGCCGCTCCCGATCGACTCCGGTCAGGTCGTCAGGCTGCGGGAGGATAAGGCTTACCCTTACGATGACGCCAGGCGCGACCTCGACTACAGGCCACGCCCCTTCCGCGAAGGTGTTGCCCTGGAAGTCGCACGCCTGCGGAAGCTCGGAATTCTACGTTCTTAGGGTGCTACACTGGATTCGTGTAGCACGAGAGGAGTTGGCGTGGCGAATCTGACGATCACGGTGGACGAGGAGACGGTAAAGCGGGCGAGGATGCGGGCGCTCGAAGAGGGTACCTCCGTGAACGCGGTATTGCGTGATTACCTGGAAGATTATTCCGGTGTTCGGCGGGAGCGGCGGGAGGCCTGGCGCAAGATACGAGAGCTTGCCAGGACCTCGGGAGTGAGCAGTGGAGGCGAGGGTCTCCCCAAACGCGAGGAGTTGTACGACAGGCCGATCATGAGGAATCGGCCTGGAGGGTCGCTCTAGACAACGCTATGCCTTCATTTTTCGACACCAGCATCTTGATCTACGCCGTCGACGATGAAGAGACCGAGCGGTTCGGGTTGGCTGGTGAACTGGTAGAAACGCACCTGGTCGATGGCGACGGCATGATCTCGGTCCAGGTCCTCAGGGAATTTTACTCCGCGGCAAAAAAGTTGCGCCGTCCGCTCACCGACGAGCAGGCTCGTGAGATGGTC
>DASSJP010000538.1:0-4367 GCA_035691165.1 Rubrobacter sp. | reverse complement strand
TCGTAGAGGCGCAGGCTGGCGCCTGTGGGATGCACGTCGAGCTCGTCGGTGAGCGTCTTGCGCAGCCGCTCGTACTGCCTGAGCGCCTCCAGCCGCCGCCCTGAGAGGGCGTACAGGCGCATGAGCTCGGCGTGTGCATCTTCGTCGGTTGGTTCCTGAGCGACCGCGCTTCGGAGCGTTTGTATACCTTTCTCATACTCGCCACGCTCCTCGTACAGTACGCCCAGCTCTACCAGCAGCGCCTTGTACAAGTACCGCAGACTCTCCCTCCTCTCGTATGCCCACTCTTCATAGAGGTTCTCCGGCACGAGCTCGCCTGCGTAGAGTGAGATAGCCGCCCTGAAGGCCACCGGCTCCCCGCTCATGCGGGCGGTTGCCGCCGCCTTCTCAAAGGCTTCGACGTCGATCCAGATTGGTCCGTCGGGGCACAACTCGAGCATGTCCTTGCGTAGCGCCAGATAGTTAGACCCGACATCAGCCCCTTCGCTTTGGAGCACGCCGCGGGCGAAGTGGATGGTGCGATGGAGGTTGTTGGAGGCGTGCTTCGCGTCAATGTCGGGCCAGAGAGCCTCCATGACCCGCTCCCGATGTAGCCGGTGCCGGGGCGCGAGAGCGAGGAGCTTGATGAGGTTCTCGGCCTTCGTCAGGCGCCACCTGTCCGGTTCGACGGCCCTGGACCCGATCGACATCCTGAAGCCGCCCAGCAGCCAGAGTCGGACAACCTCCTGTTTTACGCCGAAATTCCTGCGGGTGCGGGCCACGTGTGGCTGGTGCACCATCCCCCTATTCCTTCTTAAATGCGTGGTGAATGTGCCCTCTCACCTTGAACTTACAGTGTATATTTACAGAGTATATACACGGATGTCGAGGCACGCCTCCCGCAAATTGCGTATTTTCGGGTGCCGGAAGAACTTCCGGTAACGGGGCGCTTCGAGGTGAGGAACGCTCGTCTGTGGAGGGTGTAATTTACCCTGCCCTATACGCAGAGCCCGCAACTCGTTAAACTTCGGGTGAGATCCAGGACAAGGAGAGAGGGATGCCAGAGAGCGAGAAGAGATCTTTCTGGAACCGGCTGTTTGCCACGGACCGACCTTCGCAGCGCGAGGAGCGGGTCTTGGAATACATAATGCATCGTGTAGGCGAAGGTGCGCACCTGGCCGATGTCCTCGATGAGGAGTACGTGCGACGGAACGCTTCTCCCCAGGAGATCGAGGAGATCTGCGCGCGCCCCGAACTGGTACAGGCCGCGCGCGAGCACCTTGAGCAAGACTTCGGCTCGGGAGAGCTCGACCCGACTTCACGCCCATAGAGCAATTCGGCCCCTGATGGTATCCAGCCTGTATAATCTGGAGTCGCGAGCATTTAAACTGGAGGCTGGATGCCGATCTACGAATACAAGTGTGAGAATGGACACGTTTTCGACGTGATGCAGAAGTTGGCCGAAGATCCCCTGACGTCTTGCGTCGAGTGCGGCGCGCCTGTAAGGAAGGTCCTCCACCCTGTGGGTATCTCGTTCAAGGGCTCGGGCTTCTACTCGACCGACTACAGCAGGACGGGCTCGACGGAGACGGCATCGAAGGATACGTCCACCAACGGGGATTCGAAGTCCGATTCGGGAGACAAGAAGAGCAAAGAGAAGTCAGCCGGCTCCTCGGCGAGCTCAGGGAAAAAGGACTGAACACGTGGCGCGTGGCGCCCAGCTGCCCCAGAGCAGAGGTCGCCAGGACGGCATCGTCAGGCGCGCACTCCGTGCGATGGTGCTCGGGGTCACCCTCCTCTTCGTCGTCTCGGCCCTCACCGTCTCTTGCGCCCTCGTCGTCTACACAGCCTGGCGCCACGACTTCAGCCACGGCCTCTTCGCCCTCCTCTTCGCCGTACTGAGCGCCCAGATCGCCATGAACTGGTTCCTCTGGAAAGACGACGAGGAAGAGTAGGCTTCAGGTTTCAGCCGTCAGCTTCTCGCGGTATACCTGGCTCTCTGACGCCCGCGAAAAGCCTGTAGTAGCGCAGCATTGCACCCGTATTTGCAGCGTCAAGAGGTAGAAACGCCACCCCCTCCAACCTGCTGACTGCTACCTGAAGCCTGAAACCCATCTCTGAAAAGTCCTGCAAAATAGGCCTCAACTTCTGGTCCAGGTGGCCTGGACAACTGACGGTCCCGTACCGTATAGTAGCTCGCGTCGAGTAATGACGGGGAGAACAGGCGACCGGCGGCGCTCTCATTGGGGCGTCGCCGAAACCAGGGAGACGAGGGAGGACGTTTGGCGGCAACATCCGGTGCGTTCGCGCACCTGCACTGTCATTCGGAGTACTCGATGCTCGACGGGGCGAGCCGCATCAAGGATCTCATCTCATTTGCGAAGGATCAGGGGATGCCCGGGCTCGCTCTGACGGACCACGGTGTGATGTACGGCGCCGTCAAGTTCTACAGGGCGGCCAAAGACGCGGGCATAAAGCCACTCATGGGCTGCGAGGTCTACGTCACGGCCGACCGCAACGACCGCAGCCGCGCACCGTACTATCATCTCACGCTCATCGCGCGAACTGCAGAGGGCTACAGGAACCTCATGAAGCTCTCGAGCTGTGGGTTTCTCGAAGGTTTCTACTACAAGCCGCGGGTGGACATGGAGATGTTAAGGAAGCACGGGCGTGGGATCATCTGCCTCTCAGGTTGCCTCTCCGCCGAGGTGCCCGTTCGGATACTCGAGGGGCGTCCGGATGAGGCGCGAAGGCTACTTCTGGAATACGAGGAAATCTTCGACGCCGTCTATCTGGAGATGCAGGACCACGGCATCGAGCAGCAGCGGCGCGTGAATGAGGGTTTGATCAAGCTCCACAAAGAGACCGGTATCCCGCTCGTCGCCGCCAACGACTCACACTACACGACGAGGAACGACGCGAAGATGCACGACGTGCTGCTGTGCATCGGGACAGGCAAGTTCTACAACGACCCGAAGCGGATGAAGTTCTCCGGGGATGAGTTCTACGTCAAGACCGTGGAGGAGATGGCCAGGATCTTCCCCGACCACCCCGAGGCGCTTGAGAACACCGTCAAGGTCGTCGAGACGGTCGAAGACGTCGGGATAGAGCTCGGCAAGACGCGCCTTCCGAACTTCCCGAAGCCTGAAGGGTACACGGCAGACCAGTATCTCAGGGAACAGTGTGAGAGGGGTCTGATCAGGCGTTACGGCGCGCGGGCGAAGAGCCATGAAGTGCGCCGCAGGCTGGAGTTCGAGCTCGAGACCATCGGGAAGATGGGCTTCGCCGACTACTTCCTCATCGTCTGGGACTTCGTCAAGTACGCAAAGGACAGGAAGATCGCCGTCGGCCCTGGTCGCGGCTCTGCCGCAGGCTCCATAGTCGCCTATGCGCTGGAGATCACGGACCTCGACCCGCTACAGTACTCGCTTCTCTTCGAGCGCTTTCTCAATCCCGATCGCATCAACATGCCCGATGTGGACATAGACTTCTCGGTCTCGGGGAGATCCGAGGTGATGCGCTACGTCACGGACAAGTATGGCGGCCACGAGCACGTAGCCCAGATCATCACGTTCGGGACTATCGGCGCGAAAGCGGCCATCAGGGACTCGGGACGCATCTACCAGTATCCCTACTCCGACACCGACAAGCTCGCCAAGTTCATCCCGGATAAACCCGTCGGGACCACGCTGCGAGACGTATTGCGTCCGGAAAACGGCTCCTACGTTGCTGGCGAGAAGCATCCTGGGGCGGCGCGGGAGATCATCCAGTTTGTCGGGCAGGACGAGGCGGCGAAAAGAGTTCTCGACACTGCTTTCGAGATAGAGGGCTTCGCCCGACACGCTGGCACCCACGCCGCCGGCGTCGTTATCTCCGAGGAGCCGCTCACGGACATAGTTCCGTTGCAGACCGTGAAGAAAGCCAGCGTGAAGAGCGATCCTATGGCGGGTGAGGAAGAGGAGCAACTCGCCGTGATGGTGCAGCATCCCATGAGCGACGTGGAAGCACTGGGGCTGCTCAAGGTGGATTTTTTGGGGCTACGGAACCTGGATGTGATCGAAGAGACCCTCGAAACCATCCGAAGGAGCGGGGGCGAGGAGCCGGATATCCGGACCATTCCTCTCGATGACGAGAAGACGTTGAAGCTCTTCGCCAGGGGCGACACGTTCGGGGTTTTCCAGTTCGAGTCGAGCGGGATGCAGCGGATGCTCCAGGAGGTCAGGCCGGACCGTTTCGACGACCTTGTGGCACTGAACGCCCTGTACCGACCAGGTCCGATGGACTACATCCCCACCTTCAAGCGCGGCAAGCACGACCCCGAGAGCGTCGAGTACCTGGATGAGCGGCTCAAGCCGATCCTTGAGCCTACCTACGGCGTCGCCGCCTAC
>DASSJP010000537.1:0-4381 GCA_035691165.1 Rubrobacter sp. | reverse complement strand
CGTACTGTGGATCGCTGCCATCGTCGTGGTGCTCGTCTACGGAGCGCGCAACCTGTCGCGCAAGCCCAGGCAGGTGCTCGCTGACGCAGGAGGCGAGTCACAATCGAGGGTGCAGTGACCATGGAGACGGCATCTCGTGCTGACGGCGATACCCGGCGTAGGGTGCGCCGCGGGCTGGGCATATACCTCGCCGTTGTCGTGGTGCTCTCGACCGCGATAGAGGCTTTCATAATCAGCAGGCCGGACATAGACGGCCCGTCTATCGCGGGGCTGATGTTCGTTCCTGCCATCGCCTCGGTTGTGGCGCGGTTCGTTTTGAAGGAGGACTCTGGGATTCTCACCGCACTCACCCTGGTCGTCGCGGCCCTCGTGTTCTCGCGCGGGCGATGGACGATCCTCCGCAGGCCGGCGAAAAGTTGAGAGCTCCCTGGTTGCAGCAAGCCTTCACCCCTGAAGAACCGGAACCGTAGCGCAGATGAGTCCGGCGTGGCACTATGAGCAGGAAAGAAGCGAGAGAATGAACCACGAATCTATCCCAACCAGCGAGCGACAGACGCGCGTAAGGGATGTTCGCTTGTGAAGCACCTATTTATGCACAAACTCTCGACCGGGGCCCCCGGGCGACCACGAAAATCTGGCACTCACCTGCACGGACGTTCTCTGAACGTGGTCGGAGTGGCCTGGATAGGCATAGCCGCCATCACCTTGATCGTCTTCGCGGCCGGCGTCCCTGCGGAGTTCGCCCAGTTCCATACTGCGTGCCAGGCAGATGGTTGCGCCAACAGACAGCTTTCCCAGGAGGACCTGCGCGCGCTGCAAGGCTATGGTCTCTCTCTGGGGGGCTATGCGGCATACTCGGTCGCGGTCGATGTAGTCTTCGCGGCCGTGTTCGGAGCGGTCGCAACCCTTATTTTCTGGCGCAGGCCCGACGACCGCATGGCGATATTCGTTTCACTAGCCTTGCTCACTTTCGGGGTGGCGACTTTTCCTGACACGATGGGCGTGCTGGCCGCGCAGTCTCCTACCTGGGAACTGCCGGTCGCGTTCTTGCAGTCTCTGGGGGCCATCACGTTCGGGCTCTTCCTGTATCTCTTTCCAGACGGGCGGTTCGTACCGTCATGGACGCGGTGGGTGGCGCTCGCGTGGCTCGTCTGGCAGTTGCCCAAACACTGGTTCCCCGAATGGACCGCCTCGAATACGGTCGGCTGGACCCTCTGGCTCGCGCTCGCCATATGGGCGGGCGCCCTGGGAACCATTGTCTACTCGCAAGTTTATCGTTACAGGCACGCATCGAACGCGGTGCAGCGGCAGCAGATCAAGTGGGTCGTCTTCGGCATCTCGGGAGCGCTCGCCGGGTTCCTCGGAGCGAACCTGACGTTTATCGCTCTCATCCCTGAGCCCGCGTCGGCTGGCGCGCTGCTCACGCACCTGGTCGGGCACCTGGTAATGGTGGGAGGCCTGCTCCTCATCCCACTCTCCATCGGCGTCGCCATCCTACGCTACCACCTCTTCGAAATAGATCTCATCATCAACCGTACCCTTGTCTACGGCGCTTTGACCACCAGCGTCGTCCTTCTCTACGTGCTTGTGGTGGGTGGACTCGGCGCGGTGTTGCAGGTGCAGGGGAGCCTGATCGTCTCGTTGATCGCCACTGGACTTGCGGCTGTCATGTTCCAACCCCTGCGCGAGCGGTTGCAGAGGGGCGTGAACCGCCTGATGTACGGCGAACGCGACGATCCATACGCCGTCCTCTCGCGCCTGGGATCCCGCCTCGAATCCACACTCGCTCCCCATGCCGTCCTGCCTGCCGTGGTAGTGACGGTGAAGGAGGCGCTCAGGCTGCCCCATGTCGCCGTCGAGGTGGCGAAGAACGGCGCTTTCGAGACGGCGGCGTCCGCGGGCGAGCCGCTCGGAGGGCATCTCCGGCTACCGCTCCTCTACGGCGGCGAGAGGGTGGGAAGGCTGGTACTGGGGATGAGGCCCGGTGAGGAGGACTTCTCTCCCGCTGACCGGCGTCTGCTCGACGACCTCGCCAGGCAGATCGGGGCCGCCGTCCACGCCGCCAGGCTCACGGATGAGGCCGTGCGGCTCTCGGAGGATCTGCAACGTTCGCGTGAGAGGCTGGTAACCGCGCGTGAGGAAGAGCGCCGCAGGCTCCGTCGTGACCTGCACGACGGCCTCGGGCCGCAGCTTGCCGCCGTGACCATGAAGGCCGAGGCGGCGTGCGACCTCCTCGCGGTGGATCCTGGCCGTTCCGAAGTCCTGCTGGAAGACATCATAGCCCGGACGCAGGAGGCCATCACTGACGTGAGACGTCTGGTCTACGGGCTGAGGCCGCCCGCTCTCGACGAGCTCGGTCTGCTCGGAGCGCTCCGGACTCAGGCTGCGCACGGCGAGCACAACGGCCTCCGCGTTGCCGTCGAAGCCCCTGAGGACCTCCCACCTCTGTCCGCCGCCGTAGAGGTCGCAGCATACCGGATCGTCCTCGAGGCCGTGAACAACGCGGCCATGCACGCCGGAGCGCGCTCTTGCGCCGTGTCGTTGGCGGTGGACGGCGATCACCTGCGGCTGGAGATCACGGACGATGGGCACGGCATCCCCGATGACAGGCCCGCGGGCGTGGGCCTCCACTCGATGCGCGAGCGGGCCGAGGAGCTTGGCGGTTCCTGCGTGGTCGAAGCATCGCCAGAGGGCGGCACTCGTGTTCGGACCGTTCTGCCGCTCGCGCGCGGGGAGGGGGAGGCGTGAGCGTGGAGCCGATACGGGTCCTGATCTCCGACGACCACCCGCACTTCCGGGACGGGATGCGCGCCCTGCTCCTCTCCGCGCCCGATGTGGAGGTCGTGGGGGAGGCCGGGGACGGGGAGAAGGCCATCAGGCTCGCGGAGAAATTGCAACCGGACGTGATCCTGATGGACCTCAACATGCCGGGCATCGGCGGCATAGAGGCCACCCGCCGCATCCTCCACACCAGCCCGCACATCTCGGTGCTCGTCATAAGCATGTACGAGGACGACGACTCTGTCTTCGCCGCGCTCAAGGCCGGCGCCCGCGGCTATCTCCTCAAAGGCGCGCTCAAGGCCGAGATCCTGCGCTCCATCCGGGCCGTCGTCAGCGGTGAGGCCATCTTCGGCCCGGCGATAGCCCATCGCCTGATGCGGTACTTCGCCAACCCCCGTCCGGCGCATGGAGAAGCCTTCCCCGAGCTCACCGACCGCGAGCGCGAGATCCTGGAGCTGATAGCCAGGCACGAAACGAACCCCGAGATCGCCGGAAAGCTGCACCTCAGCCCCAAGACCGTCCGGAACCACGTCTCGAACATCTTCACCAAGCTTCAGGTCGCAGACCGAGCGCAGGCCATCATCCGCGCCCGCGAGGCGGGACTCGGAAAAGAAAAGGCGTAGGCGCTCCAGAACGCCTACGCCCGGCTTGCGATTATCCGAGGCTCGTCATGACGTGCTTGATGCGGGTGTAGTCTTCGAGGCCGTACATGGAGAGGTCCTTGCCGTGACCCGAGTGCTTGAAGCCGCCGTGTGGCATCTCGGCGACGAGGGGGATGTGGGTGTTGATCCAGACGCACCCGAAGTCCAGCCTGCGGCTGACCCGCATCGCCCGCCCATGGTCCTTCGTGAACACGCTCGAGGCGAGACCGTACTTGACGCCGTTGGCCCATCTGACAGCCTCGTCCTCGTCCGAGAAGGACTGGACGGTGACGACGGGACCGAAGATCTCCGTCTGGGAAGCCTCGTCATCCTGCCTCAGACCCGAGACGACAGTTGGTGAGTAGAAGTAGCCCGATCCATCGACCTTCTTACCGCCGGCCGTGATCTCGGCGTGGTCGGGTAGTCTATCGACCATGCCTGAGACGTGCTCAAGCTGGGTAGGGTTGTTTAGCGGACCGTAGTCCACGTCCTCTTCGGGGCTTCCTGTACTGGTATTCTTCGCCAGCTCGGTGATCGCCGCCACGAAGTCGTCGTGGATGCCGGGGGCCGCGAGCACGCGCGTTGCGGCGGTGCAGTCCTGGCCGGCGTTGAAGTAGCCTGCTCCCGCTATGGCCTCAGCCGCCTCTTCGAGGTCGGCATCGTCGAAGACGATGACAGGGGCCTTGCCGCCCAGCTCGAGGTGGGTCCGCTTGAGATCGTGCGCAGCCGCCTCGGCCACCTGCATGCCCGCACGGACGGAGCCTGTTATGGAGACCATCTGTGGGATCGGGTGTTCGACGAGGGCGCGTCCCGTGTCACGGTCGCCGCAGACTACGTTGAAGACGCCATCGGGGAGGAACTCGGCGGCGATCTCGGCCAGCATCACTGTCGTCACGGGCGTGGTATCGGAAGGCTTGATAACGACGGTGTTTCCCGCGGCGATGGCCGGGGCGAACTTC
>DASSJP010000536.1:0-8947 GCA_035691165.1 Rubrobacter sp. | reverse complement strand
ACCATTCTACGCAGCGGCGCTCGCGCTCCTGGCCAACACGGCACCCGTCGCCTTCGGCGGGTTCGGCATCCCGATCCTGACGGCGGGCGCCGTGTCGGGGCTCGACCCCATGGACCTCTCACAGATGGTCGGACGCCAGACGCCTGTTCTGGCCCTGATCATCCCTGGCATGCTCGTGACGGTTATGGCCGGTTGGCGGCGGATGCTCGAGGTCTGGCCCGTGGTCGCGGTCAGCGGCATAGCGTTCGCCTTTACGCAGTTCTTTGTCTCGAACGTCCTCGGCCCCGAACTCGCCGACCTCCTGGCGGCGATAGTCACCGTGGTGGCTATAATAGCCCTGCTGACGTTCTGGAGCCCGAGCAGCGAGTGGCACTTCGAGCACGAGCCTCCTGCGGCCCAGAGGGAGTCCTTCGACCGCCCCGGGCTGGGAGCGACGCTCTACTCCTGGTCGCCTTTCCTGATCATAGTAGCGCTCTTCCTAATCGTACAGATACCCCCGATCAAGGCCGCCGTTGGCGGCATCCAGACGGCGATAAACTTCCCCAGCGCGGAGATTAGCGAGACGACGGGGTTGCCAGTCGTGCCCTGGCCTGGGCTCAACGGGCACGTCGAGCTGACGTCGCCGGTCGTGCCCAAGCCGACGCCTTACGACGCCACGTTCTCGACGAACTGGCTCTCGGCGGCTGGCACGCTCATCCTGATCGCCGACATCATCTCCCTATTCGTCTTGCGGGTGGGGCCCGGACGGGCGCTCAGGATCTACGGCCAGTCCCTCAACCAGCTCAAGTGGGCCATCCTGACGATAGCCTCGATCCTGGGCCTCGCCTACCTGCTCAACTACGCAGGCGTTACCTACACCCTGGGATTGACGTTGGCCGCGACCGGCTTCCTGTTCCCGTTCTTCGCACCCATCATCGGCTGGCTCGGGGTCGCTCTCACGGGCTCGGACACATCTTCGAACGCCCTGTTCGCCAACCTCCAGAAGGTCACAGCCCAGCAGATCGGGCTGAGCCCCAACCTGACAGTTGGTGCCAACTCCTCCGGCGGCGTTCTTGGGAAGATGATCAGCCCTCAAAACCTCGCCGTCGGCACGAGCGCTACTGGCCTCCAGGGCAAGGAGGGAGACCTCCTGCGCCTGGTCCTCAAGTGGTCTATCGGCCTGACCCTCGTGATGTCCGTCCTTGTGGTCCTCCAGGCCTACGTGTTCAAGTTCATGGTCCCGTAGAAGGCCAGCTTTTGCCGATCCTCGCCGGACAAGCGCGGCCAGGGCGGCGATGATCGGGAGCGCGAACCAGAACGCGGGGCTGAAGCCGCGGGACCGATCGCTGAAGTCGCCGTGGGATCCGCCAAGCGGCCCCAATCTAAGGGACGAACCCAGGGCCAGTGTCCCAGCCCTCCCTCTCGGAAAACCGCTTGCGAGAGCCGGAGTTGGGCTATCATGGGGCTTCGAGCCGCGGAGAAGGGAGGGTAGCGGTGCGCGTGGCGCTGTTCATCACTTGCTTTAACGACACGCTCTTCCCCGAGACGGGACGGGCGACCGTCGAGGTTCTCGATCGCATAGGGATGGAGGTAGACTTCCCCCTCGAACAGACGTGCTGCGGCCAGATGCACTTCAACACAGGTTACCAGAGGGAAGCCATACCGCTGGTCAGGCGCTTCGTCGAGGTCTTCGACGGTTACGAGGCCGTAGTCGCGCCCTCTGGTTCGTGCGTGAGCATGGTGCGCGAGCTCTATCCGATGGCAGCAGATCTCGCAGGGGACCGGCATCTCGCCCGGATGGTCGAGGACCTCGGCCCGAGGGTCTTCGAGCTCTCGGAGTTCCTGGTCAAAAAGCTCGGCATCACCGATGTCGGCGCCTACTACCCGCACCGGGTCACGTATCATCCGACGTGTCACTCGTTACGGATGCTCAAAGTCGGGGAGGCGCCCCTGGATCTCCTTCGGAACGTGCGGGGGATGGACCTGGTGGAACTCTCCGAGCCCGAGGAGTGCTGCGGCTTCGGCGGAACCTTCGCGGTCAAGAACGCGGACACTTCGGCTGCGATGCTATCGGACAAGATCCGGCGTGTCCTCGACACCGAGGCCGAGGTCTGCTGCGCAGGGGACAACTCGTGCCTGATGCATATCGGTGGCGGCCTTCATCGCCTGCGCGCCGGCGTCGAGACCGTGCATCTCGCGCAGATTCTGGCCAGCACGGCCGAGGAGGGATAGTGAAGTCGTCAGACGCTTTCTCCCCAGGCCCGACACCGACTTTCGAGGAGTCAGCCAAAGCGTCTCTCTCCGACTCGCAGCTCAGGCGCAACCTCGGGAAGGCCACCAGGACCATCCGCCGCAAACGTGCCGTCGCCGTCGAGGAGATGCCGGACTGGGAGGAGCTCAGGGAGGCAGGGCGCGCCATCAAAGAGCGCGTCATGCGCCACCTCGACGAGTACCTGCTCCGGCTCGAAGAGGCCGTGACGAACGCAGGAGGCACCGTCCACTGGGCGCGCGACGCCGAGGAAGCGAACCGAATAATCGCGGGGATAGTGAAGGATCACGGCTCCGAAGAAGTCGTCAAGGTCAAGTCCATAGCGACGGACGAGACCAAGCTCAACGAGTATCTGGAGAGGGAGGGGATCAGGGCTTTCGAGACGGACCTGGCGGAGCTCATCATCCAGCTCGCCGGGGAGACCTCTTCTCACATCCTGGTGCCTGCGATCCACAAGAACAGGGCGGAGATCAGGGAGCTCTTCATGAAGGAGCTCGGCGCGAAGGATCTCTCAGACGAACCAGCCGATCTCACCAACGCCGCCCGCCTGTACCTGCGCGAGAAGTTCCTCAAAGCGAAGGTTGGCATAAGCGGGGCGAACTTCGCCGTCGCCGAGACGGGGACGGTCTGCGTTGTGGAGTCCGAGGGCAACGGCAGGATGTGCACGACGCTGCCACCTGTCCTCGTGACCCTCATGGGTATAGAGAAGATCATCCCTTCCTGGCAGGACTTCGAGGTCTTCATGCAGCTCCTCCCCCGCTCCTCGACGGCGGAGCGGATGAACCCGTACACCTCATTCTGGACCGGAGTGTCCGAAGGTGACGGACCACGGGAATTCCATCTGGTACTTATGGACAACGGGCGTACGGACGTACTGGCGGATCAGATCGGACGCCAGGCCCTGGGCTGCATCCGTTGCTCGGCGTGCCTCAACGTCTGCCCCGTCTACGAGCGGGTAGGCGGCCACGCTTACAACTCCGTCTATCCCGGCCCGATCGGCGCGATCCTCACCCCCCAGCTCGTCGGGATAGGAGATCCAGGTCCGGACTCGCTGCCTTACGCGTCATCGCTTTGCGGAGCCTGCTACCAGGTGTGTCCGGTCAAGATCAACATCCCCGAAGTCCTCGTCCACCTGCGGGGCAGGGTGATCCGTCACAAGCAGGACATGGGCGGACCGCGCTCGAAGCTGGACCCCGAGAACGTCGCGATGCAGACGGTCGCAAGGGTGTTCTCAGACCCGAGGCTCTACGAGCAGGCCCAGAAGTTCGCCAGGGTGGGCCAGTGGCCGCTCGTCCGGGGAGGCTCTATAGGACGCCTGCCTGGCAGGCTCGCTGGCTGGACTGCGGTCCGCGATCTCAAGCCTATTCCGGAGCAGACCTTCCGCGAGTGGTGGAGACAGAACAGGGGGCCTGACTAGTGGCTACCGCGAAAGAGACGATCCTGTGGCGCGTCAGGCACGCCACCCGCGACGTGCCTGAAAACGAGCGTCCCGAAGACGTACCCGTCGAGCGCGGCTACCGCAAAGATGAGGACGCAGGGCGCGAAAGACTTGTCGAGCGCTTCGCGGAGAGGACGGCAGAGTACAAGGCCACGGTCCACCGGGTTACGGAGGACGAACTGCCCGGCGCCATAGAACAAGCCCTAGAGCGGCGCGGCGTACGGCGCCTCGTCATACCCCCGTATCTCCCGAAGGATTGGGTCCCCGCCGGCGTCGAGACCTTGCGCGACGCGGCCCGTCCCAGGCTGACGAACGAGGAGCTAGATCAGAGCGACGGCGTGCTCACCGGATGCGCCCTCGGCATAGCCCAGACTGGCACCATCGTCCTCGACTCCGGCAGGGCGCAGGGTAGGCGCGCACTCACCCTCCTGCCCGACTACCACCTTTGCGTGGTGAGGGAGGAGCAGATCGTCGGACTCGTTCCCGAAGCATTCGCAAAACTCGAGGAGACTGTGAAGAAAGATAGTCGGGCCATTACCTTCATCTCAGGCCCATCGGCGACCTCGGACATCGAGCTCAACCGTGTCGAGGGCGTACACGGCCCGCGCACCCTGGAAGTACTCATCGTCGGCTGACGATCCTGGCGCCCTTTGCTGTGATGCACCGGTAAGACTTTGTCGAATCGAAGGCGCTTCCCTTCCCGGAACGCGATGTCGCCGGAGACCCGACTCGGAATCCGTCGGCTTTTTAACGCGCGGGGCGTGTGTTAGGTTTAGGTCATGGAAGATTCACAGATCAGGGTACGGTACGCGCCGAGTCCGACGGGGAGGCTGCACGTCGGTGGTGTACGCACGGCGCTCTTCAACTGGCTGTTTGCGCGCAAGAACGGCGGCACTTTTGTTCTGCGGATTGAGGACACGGATCTGGAACGCTCGACGGAGGAGTCGGTCGAGCAGCTCAAGCGGTCTATGCGTTGGATCGGCCTGGACTGGGACGAGGGCCCCGAGGTCGGAGGACCCCATCCCCCATACCGCCAGACCGAGCGCTTCGACCTCTACCGGGAAGCAGCCAGAAAACTCCTCGACTCCGGCGCCGCCTACTACGACTTCGCCACCCCGGAGGAGCTGGCTGAGCTTCGGGAGCAGGCGCGGGCCGAGAAGCGGCAGCCGATCTACACCGGCGGCGAGTACCGCGAGATGGACCCTGAGGAAGCGAAGAAGAGGATAGAGGCTGGCGAGTCGTACACCGTACGCTTCAAGACCCCGCGCGAGGGACAGACGGTGGTGCAGGACATGATCCGCGGCCCCGTCACCTTCGAGAACGCCAACCTGGAAGACTTCGTCCTGATGAAGTCCACGGACACCCCGACCTACAACTTCGCCGCCGCCTTCGACGACGCGGAGATGGAGATCTCACACGTCATCCGCGGCGACGACCACCTCTCGAACACGCCGCGGCAGATACTGATCCACGAGGCCCTCGGCAACACCATCCCAGCCTTCGCCCACGTCCCTCAGGTCCTCGGCCCTGACAAGAAGAAATTGTCGAAGCGCCACGGCGCGGCGAGCGTGGAGGACTTCGCGGAGAAGGGCTACCTGCCCGAGGCGCTCTTCAACTACCTCGCGCTGCTCGGCGCGGGTTACGCCGCGGACGAGGAGATCTTCACCCCCGACGAACTCGCGGAACGCTTCCGCATCGACCGCGTGAGCGGTAACCCTGCAATCCTCGACGAGAAGAAACTGAGGTCCGTGAACGCCGTCTACCTGCGCCGGAAGAGCCCCGACGAACTGGCCGCCCTCGCCGCTCCTATGCTCGTCGAGTCAGGCGCTGTTAGAGAGGATGAGCTGGACACGGGGCGGTTGCAGAACATTATGGACCTCCTGAAAGAGCGCATCGCCCTGACGACCGAGATCCCCGACTCCGTCGGCTATTTCTACGGCGGTACCCTCGACTACGACGAGGCCGAATTCGAGAAGCAGTTCGGCAAGGAGTTCGTACGCGAGAACTTCCCCGAGCTCGTCGAACGCCTCGCTGCCCTCCCCGAGTGGACGGAAGAGGCGATAGAGGAAGCGATACGCGGCCTCGCTGCGGAGAAAGAGAAGGGCGCGCGCCACCTCATACACCCCTTGCGATTCGCCGTCACAGGACGCACCGTAAGCGCGGGACTCTTCGAGACCATGCAGCTCCTCGGGCGCGAGCGCAGCCTGCTCAGGGCCAGGGACGCCGCCCAGAAGATGCAGCGACTGCCCGTCTAGACGACGGCCCGGAACCCTTTTGACGAACCGCAGACCGTCGGGTAGAATCTCCCCCTGCCTATGGGCAAGGCCCCATCGTCTAGAGGCCAAGGACATCGCCCTCTCACGGCGAAAACCCGGGTTCGAATCCCGGTGGGGTCACTCTCGCAAGCCCGCTCATCAGCGGGCTTTTTCATACCAGGAGGAGGATCGCGAACCCCGCTCCCACCGCCGCGCCCACGAGCGTCTGTGGCAGGGTGTGCGCTTTGAGCATGATCCGGGACCAGACTACGAGCGGCAGCGTGAGGAGGAAGACCATACCGAGCGGACCGAGGAGCAGGAGTCCTGCGGCGGCGGCGTGGCCTGCGACGGTGCAGTGGGCGCTCGCTTTCCACAGAAGTGTGATCAGGGCGACGGCAGCACTAGCCAAACCCATCGAGAGGGTCAGCAGGAAGAGGTCCTGTGGGGCGTCAAACAGAACGAGAGCGGCGAGCAGCGCTACGAAGGCGGCGAGCAGGAACAGGGCCGGGATGAGGCGTTCGGCGCGGGCGGAGATCCAGAAGTCCCCAACCCGCGAGCGCCGCCGCATGAAGAGCACGTATCCTGCCACGGCCGCCGCAGCGAGCAACTCCAGACCCAGATAGAGAAGACCCCGGGAGACGCCGGCCTCAGCGAGCGCGACGAGGGCGTAGAGTGCCGTGAAGATGATGAACGGGTTGAGCGCGTTCGTCACGGTGCGGGCGAGTTTCTGAGAGCGGCTGCTCATGCTGGGTAGAATAGAGTGCGTGCAACGTCCGCGCACACCCACAGACGAGGAAACTCTTGCGCTGTGGTACGAGCTTGGACGACTCTACTCGAAGTCGGGTGGAAGCGGACAGCGGGCCACGAAGCTGGGCTTCACCATAGTCTGCGCGACCGGTGCGCTGGTGCTGCTCTCTGTACCCCTTTTCGGCACGGCGTGGGCAGGACCATTCGCCGTTGCGATACCTGTGGTCGCCGGCCTACTGTCGGGTGGTGGTCTGTTCCTGCGTCAGCGGTCGATGCTACGGAGGCATGCCGGCTTTCTCCGAGCTCGACTTGCGGAGCGCGGGCTCGACGCGGGACGCCCGGCGCGTGATGGGCTCGGCACGTATTACGACGCGCAGCTCGTTTTTCTTAGGAGCGAGTACGAGTACCTGCGAGTTCGGGGCGCCCACAAGACGGCCCGCCTCTTCGAAGAGTCTTTCGGCTTCACCCCTGAGGACCCGTTCGAGACAGGGCCTCTCAATGTCGCCCCGGACACGGCGGAGATGCGAACCCTGCGCGAGCGGTGGGAACGCAGGATCTCAGCGAGGAGGCAGCACGGGATGGAGCCGCCGATGCTGGGTCCGCGGGAAGACCTGGCCTACCGGGTCTTCCCAAGGGAGATGACCGTGCCCGTCGAGCTGTCGATGCGGCAGGCGTATCTTGAGATCTCTTACCGGCTCATCGTCGGGCGTTATGGAGTAGACCCTGGCGCGAGGCTGTCCGTCATGCCTGAGGCTCTGCGGAGGCGAGTCGAGCGGGACCTGGAGGAGTACGAGGCGCTCTCTAGGAAGCCATCCCTGCGACGGTGAGCCAGACCAGGACCGAAGCGACGGGTACGAAGCCGGCCAGTGCGGTGACGACAGCGGTCAGAAATGAAGTCCTGTAGACGCTCTGAACTCCTATTCCCATCAAGACCATCAGGGCGTAAGTAAAGGCAAAGGCGCCCAGGATGGGTATCCATGCAAATACCAGGGCTGCGGCGGCGTAGGCCGCCATGCGGTAGACCTCCGTGAAGCTGGACACCTTCCCGACGAAGGTCTTGATCGAGATAAGGTAGACACCAGCTACGACGCCAACTCCGACGGGCGAGAGCAGCGCAAACAGCAGTGCATCCTCCACCGCCGACCGGACATCCTCGGCATCAAGGTCGCCGAAGAGGAGGTTGGAGGCGAGGGCGACCGCCGCCCCGAGGACACCAGCGACCGCGCCGACGAGCAAAACGAAGACCGCAGGCTCCCTCAAAGACCCCTCAACCTTAAAGTTCAGGTAGAAACTTCTCGGAGAAAAGAGGACGGCAACTATCACGGCGACGGCGCTCGCCAGGGGGCGCTGCAGGTCGAACTCGGGGACTTTATCGCTTTGCACAGGCAGGATTATACAGATTGCCCGGATCGCGCTTGCTAAATCGCTCCGCGAAACATAGACTTAAGACCCTCGAAGATGGTGGCGAAGAGGTACCGCAGAGAATGTTCAAGCTCTACCTAACCTCGATACTGGCAGCCGAGGTGGTTGCCCTCGCTGCGCTCGAGTTCCTGGCGCCGGTCGTTCCCGTATTGTTCCTCACCCCCATAATCCCGTTGACGCTCGTCGTGGCGTTCATCGCGCGCCGCAGGTTCGGTGGTCCGGCCTACGGCAGCCGCTGGCTCTCACCCGAGGCAATCGCGGGCTACAGGGCCCGTGGTCCCGTCACCAACTCACCCGAGGCGCTCTCCCGCGCCATAGTAGAGCGGGCCGAGGAGATCCAACGCGCCCTCGAAGAGTCGCCCGCCGACGAGATCCGCGTCGAGATGTGTGCCCTTGGCTACAGGGCATGCGCGAACGACATGATCACCCTGACCCACCTCACCAACGAAACGCTCCCCGACGCCTCCTTCATCAAGCGTATAAAGCTCCGCCGAAGCCGCAAGAGGGCGATCGACGCCCTCTCCGAAGCCCGCAAATCCCTCCCGCCAGGCGCCCTGCGCGCTGCTCCACAAGAGAGGCAGTAGGCCGTCAGCTTTCTGTGGTCGGCCAACTGTGCATAACTCTCGCGGTTTTTGGGGCCGACTGCTCATTTGAGGAACTTTTCGTGGGCAACCAGACGTCGAGGAACTTGCCGTGTCCTACCCCGGCCTCAGCGAGGAGATAAGCACCTCCATGCGTTGAGCACCCTCTTGCCAGCCCTGGGCACGATTCCCGATGGCAACGGCTGACCGCGAGGATTCTCCCTACGCCAGGGCAACAGGATCGTCTCGGTAGGAG
>DASSJP010000535.1:0-12612 GCA_035691165.1 Rubrobacter sp. | reverse complement strand
AGGCACTTCATGACCGCCGCCGCGAGAATGCCCTCGGGTGCGCCGCCGATACCGACGATCGCATGCAGGTCAGCCCCCCGCATACCTACGGCGATGGCCGGTGTGAGATCGCCCTCAGGACGTATCTGGATGCGCGCTCCTGTCTTGCGGATCTCATCAATCAGGCTCTCGTGCCTGTCGCGATCAAGTACCGCTACGGTGATCTCCGACGGCTTGCGACCTATGGCCTCTGCTATTGCGTCTATGTTCTCCGCCACGGGCGCGTCTATGTCGATACTACCCCTCGCTCCCGGGCCGACGATCAATTTACTCATGTACATATCGGGCGTCCTGAGCATGCTCCCCCTCGGGGCCGCGGCGACCGCCGAGATCGAACCCTCCTGCCCCTTTACGAGCAATTGCAAGCCCTCGATGGGCTCGACGGCGAGGTCCGCCTCCGGACCACCGGTTCCAAGTGTGTCGTCCGGGCTCACTATCCCCGGATGGCTCTTGGGCGCCCTCACCCGGCCCTTCTCGTCCAGGCGCTGCTCGCGCAGAACCGTCACCCTGCCCGCGACGGGAACGCGCTCCAACTCCTCACGGAAAGCCTCCGTGGCGAGCGTGTAGGCCCGCTCCGAGTCTCCGGACCCTTCGAGGCGCGCAACCTTCAACGCCACACGCTCTGTTACAGCGGCATACTCCATCGCAGCCGAAGCTATGGACCCCGAGTTGGGATCGGTAACTTTAATGGGCTCTCACCGGACCTCCCATATCCAACAAGATAGACCGCACGCCACCGAGTGCTCTCATGGCTGGGTCTGTGTCGAAACGGTGCGGAATGGCTCCTTACCTTCGAGATCAGGAACCACTGTACCGCCGCAATTATACACCAGTGACCGCATGTCGACTACCTGATCTCACGACGCCTGCTCAGACACCGCCTCCCGCGCAAGCCTGAGAAGCTCCGAGTCGAGAGCCTCGCCCACGGGATCGTTGTCGCAATAGAGCACGGGCTTACCTTCCTCGGAACCCCTGCGCGTAACGACGTCCACCGCGGCGGCCTTTATTTCCGTAAGGTACGCCTCGACCTCCGACATGCCGTCGAGGTCCGCGCCGAGTCGCTTCCTATCGGACAGGTTCCCGGAAGCGCCTACCACCTCGCAGCCGTACTCTTCTTCAAGGTGCCTGGCGAGCTTGTCGAGCACGATAGGCGGCGCCGTGGAGACGTACCCGACGCGCAGTCCCTCGACCTCCCCGACCGGGCGCGGCCTGAAAACCGTCGGAATGACCCTGAGATCAGGGCGTACTTCCCCCACCGCCTCGACGATGCCATCGACCTTTTGCCTGTCCGCCATCGGCTCCTCGCTCATCGTGAGGAGCACTAGGTCGGCGAGGAGCAGCCGGTATGTACCGAGGAAGCCCACGATGTATTCCGGGTCCTGATGGGCCCCCGCCACGAGCACGCGCCGCTCGACCTCGACGGGAGGCATAGCCGCCCCCGAGCCGTCGAAGACCGTGACGCGGGTGTCGAGGCCGTTGGCGATCTTAGCCCCCTCGAGTACGTTCGAAACGAAGGGTTCCCCAGCGAGACCGCCGCCGCACCTGCGGCATCCGACGGTGGTGACCCTGCTGAGGGCAGCGGTCTCGTAGTAGTCGCTCGCCGCGTGCGCCCCACGCTCAAGAGCTTCGAGCAGATAGTCGCTGCCAACCTCCAGCTTGTGCCCCTCTATGACCTCGGGGTGTGGAGGCCCGCCACGTCCCATGGAGACCACGCCGGGATCGAAGCCTTCTCGGGCGAGGAGGCGGGCGAGGTAGCCCGAGATGGCCGTCTTCCCGACCCTCTTTCCTGTTCCGATCACGGCGAGCGACGGCTTGGTGGAGACGGAGCGAAGGTCCGGCGGCCTCAGCTCAAAGTCGCTGCCGAGGTACCGCGCCCCCGCGTACAGCGCGAACGAGGCGATCTTCATCCGCTCCCTGTAACCGACCACGGGCTCGTCCGAGAGATCGACGACCACGTCCACCTCGTACTCGCCGAGCGCCTTCTTAACAGCGGAGACGGGGTCCTTATCCGTAACGAGCGGCACGCCGTAGTCGGTGCCTTCTTTGAGCTTCTCCGTGCCGCCGAGGAACGCTGCGGCCACGCCTTCGGCGTCCAGAGACTCCTGCACGCTGTGCATCGCATCGAGGACGACGGGAGGATAGTGCTCGCCATCGATCAGGAACAGCGCTCGCACGCAGGTCTATCTCATCGTCCGCCGCTCGCCGCGGTCCCCTGCTCTGCCGTCGCCCTGTACTTCTTCGTAGTGCAGATATTGGTGGGTCGAGGCGTCGAAGTCCACGATTAGCTCTCTGTCCTTGAACGGGTATTTGCGGAAAACCCTCACGCGCCCGTTTTCGATCTCTATTACGTTGTAGCAGGGGCGCGTGTTGCCGCGCAGGCGCGTTGTCGAGGCGGTCCCAGCGTTGACGATGAACATGTTCTCGAGTTTCCACGAGTAAGGCACGTGCTTGTGCCCGGAGAGGACGAGGTCTACCTTCGTATCTGCCAGCAACTCGAGCACATCGCCGGCGTCGTAGATGATGTTCCTCTCACGGCCCGTGCCTGGGATCGGGATCAGGTGGTGGTGGATGACGAAGATCTTGAGCTTGTCCTCCGCCTCGGCGAAGGTCTCGTGGATGAACGAGTAGTGCTCACGCCCCACCCGACCGTCGTCGAGGTCGGGCTCGGATGAGTCCACGGCCACCATGACAGCTCCTTCGAATGCCATGGTCGAGAACCGCTCCCCGAAGAGCCGCTCGAAATGGATATACCCGACGTTGCGCGAATCGTGGTTGCCAGGGATCACCATGACGCGTTCACACCGGAAACGCTGGATGTACTCAGCCGCAATCTCGAACTCCTGGCGATAACCAGCGTCAGTCAGGTCACCAGATACCACGACCGCAGTCGGTTCGAGGTCGTTTATCTCCAGGATGGAACGCTCCAGCAAGTCGGGGATGAAGTACGGACTGCCGCAGTGGATATCGCTGATCTGACAGATGACCATCCTGCCATGCGTGCTCATTCACTCCCCGATTCGATAGTCCAGGAACACCACGAAAAGTATAACAGAGCGCCTTTCACCGATGTTTGGAAACTACACCACACGTCAGCGCCAGCAACGAGCGATCTCGCAGTCTCAGTCCCGGACGAAATCGCCTCGAATAGAACCGTCTCCACCCTGCAAGCGAGATTCACGAATGGTTGCTTTAGTCAACTAAATGGCAGACAATAGGGCGACGGAAGGGAGGATCTATGAGCAAAGCCGGACGCGAGGTGGAGGTTGACGCTATCAGGCGCTTCAACCGCTTCTTTACGCGCCGGATCGGCGTGCTTCGGGAGGGCTTATTGCACAGTCCCTACACCCTCACCGAGGCGCGGGTCCTGTTCGAGATCGCCAACGGCGAAGACTTGAGTGCGACAGACCTTTCGCGCGAGCTTGGTCTCGACCCTGGATATCTCAGTCGCATACTGGCGCGGTTGGATCAGCAAGGTCTGATCGACAGGGTTCGTTCGGATGGCGACGGTCGCAGGCGACTCCTCGCTCTCACCCCAGAGGGCGAGCGGGCTTTCGCCCAGCTCGATGGCCGCTCGCGTGAGGAAGTGTCCGAAATGCTCGGTGGGCTCTCCGAGGCGGACCGGCGCAGTCTCATCGAGAGTATGCGGGCCATAGAGGGCATATTAGACACGAGCTTCAGGTACTCAGAGCCCTTCGTGTTGCGCGCTCACGAAGCTGGGGACATGGGCTGGGTAGTCCACCGGCACGGTGTCCTCTACGCCAGGGAGTACGGCTGGGACGCACGCTTCGAAGCACTGGTCGCACGCATCGTCGCCGACTTCGTGGACAACTTCGACCCTGCCAGAGAACGGTGCTGGATCGCCGAGATGCAGGGCGAGATCGTCGGTTGCGTATTCGTCGTTAACGGCGGAGGCTCTGTCGCCAGGCTCCGTCTCCTCCTGGTGGAGCCGCAGGCACGCGGTCTTGGTCTCGGCACCCGTCTCGTCCAAGAGTGCATCCGATTCGCCAGAGATCGCGGCTACGAGAAGATGACGCTCTGGACCAACAGCGTTCTACACGCCGCCAGGCGCATCTACGAAGAACACGGGTTCCAGCTCGTGGAAGAAGAAGAGCACCACAGCTTCGGTCAAGATCTCATCGGACAGAACTGGGAACTCGAACTCTGATGTGGGTCGTCTCACATCTTCTCGGGGGCGTTCACCCCGAGCAGGTCGAGGCCGCTACGCAACACGGTTTTCGTCGCTGCACACAGGGCGAGGCGGCGGGCGCGAACGTCGGCGTCTTCGACCAGGACGCGGTGTACGGTATAGAACTGGTGGAATCGCGTGGCGAGCGTTTCGAGGTACGTTGGGATCGGATGCACCTCGCGCCGGGAGGCGGCGTTCTCGATCACACGCGGGAAGTCGAGTAATTCGAGCACGAGCAATCTCTCCTCGGGCGCGAGCTCTCCAGCGGGGATCTCACCCAACGCCTCGGGGCTCGTTCCCGCCCGCTCGAAGATGCTTGAAATGCGTGCGTGGGCGTACTGTACGTAGAACACCGGGTTCTCGTCGGACTGGCGGATCGCCAGGTCCAGGTCGAAGTTCATCTCGGTCTTGTGCGAGGAGCGCACGTAGAAGTAGCGCGCCACGTCCTCCCCAACCTCGTCGAGCAACTCGTCGAAGGTCACTATGTTACCCGCCCGCTTGCTGAACTTGACCTGCTCGCCTTCGCGAACCAGCTTCACGAGCCTGACCAGTTCGACGTCCAGGAAGTCAGCAGAGATGCCGAGGGCGATGAGTCCCGCCCGAAGCCTCGGCCCGTACCCCGCGTGGTCGGCACCGAGAACGTTAACCGCCGTCCTGAAGCCCCTCTCCCACTTATCCTTGTGATAGGCGATATCCGGCGCCACGTAGGTGAAGGACCCGTCGCTCTTTACGAGAACCCTGTCCTTGTCGTCACCAAACTTCGACGTCGCCAGCCACCGGGCACCCTCACTCTCGTAGACGTTGCCGCTCTCCTCCAGCTCCCTAACGATCTCCTCGAGCGCGCCCGACTCGTAGAGGCTCTTCTCGTTGAAGAAGTTATCGAAACGAACCCTGACGCGGGCGAGGGTGCGCTTGATGTCCTCCATGCTCCAGCGCGTCGCGAAAGCTGTGATCTCACGCAGTGCTTCATCCGGATCTATCTCCAGAAGCCGGCGGCCATGCGCCTCGGTGAGATCCCTGGCAATCTCCTCCGTGTAGTCACCTTTGTAGAGCGCATCAGGGTCCGACACGGACCACTTCTCCCCGAAGAGCCCTGCGTACCTTACGGCAACCGACTCACCGAAGAGCCGTACCTGGTTCCCCCCGTCGTTGAAGTAGTACTCCCGCGAGACGTTCCGTCCCGCCGCAGCGAGCACACGGGCCAGCGAGTCACCGTACGCCGCCTGGCGTCCATGACCCACGTGTAACGGGCCGGTCGGGTTCGCGCTCACGTACTCGATCTGGACAGGAGCCCCCGATGGCTGTCTCCGTCCATACCGATCACCCTCGTCCAGCAAAGCCCCGACCTCTTCCAGCAGAGCCTCCGAGGACAGCCTGAAGTTGACGAAACCAGGACCTGCAACTTCGGCCTCCCGCACGAAAGGTGCCTCCAGAGCCCCTACGAGGTTCTCTGCGACCTCCCTCGGGTTCCGTCGCAGCACCCGTGCGTTGGCAAGGGCCACGTTCGTCGCGAAGTCACCGTGACTCGGATCGTTCGGCCGCTCGACGTGTACACCGTCCAGGTCGACCCCGTACACTTTCTGGACGGCCTCCCGCACGGCGTCAGCCAACCGCGTCTCGAAGCTCATCCCTCACCCCCGAGAAGCTCGTCAAGGAACCGCCGGTTCTCCTCAGCAGCGCGCACGGTCTCTTCCTCGTCGTACTCGAAGCTGACCTCGAAAACGTCTCCAGCAGAGACCTCCTCAGGCAACAACTCGCGCGGCACGTCGAAGCTCCTTCTCCCATCAGGGTAGATTAGCAACACCGCCCAGCCGTTGTCCTCGAACCTGTCAATCTGCACTCGCATATATGTGTATGTTAGCACTTCAGCATGTCAGCACGCTCCGGCTGGCGCCTTCGCTTGTCAGCACGGCGCTTCGCGCCTTTCAGCACGCTTCGGGCCTATAGCGGCCCTCGCTTTCAGCCTGTCAGCTTTTCCTTGTTGGAGTCGATCAGGAGGCGAAACCCATAGGAGCTACTCTTCTCGAACGGCGGTTTCTGTATCCACACCCTTGCTGAAATGCTGAGGTGCTGACCAGCTGCGGAGCGCAGCGGAGCTACCAGTGATATTTCTCGCCGCGTTGAATCTTGACTGCGCGGTAGAGTTGTTCGAGGAGGAGGACCCTGGCGAGGGCGTGGGGAAGTGTGATCTTGCCGAAAGACCAGAGTTCGTCTGCTCTCAGGAAGACCTCGGGGGAGAGGCCAAGCGGCCCCCCGATCACGAAAGCCACGTGGCTCCTGCCCGAGAGGCCGAGGTCTTCGAGCTTCCGGGCGAGTGCCTCCGATGGCTGCTGTTTCCCTTTCTCCCTATCGAGCGAGATCACGTACGCTTCGGCGGGGAGGCGCCTGAGGATACGCTCTCCTTCAGCGGAGAGCACCTCTTCGCGGGAGCGGCGGTTCATGTCTTCCTCGGCGACCTCGATGATTTCGACGGGGAAGGAGCGGCGCAGGCGCTTCGCGTAGTCCTCCGAGCCCTCGGCGGCCCATCCCTTCAGTTTTCCTACCGAGACGAGCGTGCAGCGACGGATCACTCGATACCGAAGAGTTGTCCTGCGCCCAGCTCACCGTAACGGTACACGTGCTCGGAGACCGGCAGCGCAGTTCCTACCTCGATCCAGGGTGTTGGATGACTCGCGCTCGCGGCGCGAACCCTGATGCCGCCGTGGCCGGCCTCCCTGAGTGCCCCGTGAACGGTACCGCAAGCCCTGGTCGGGGAGTTGTTGGTCTTCGAAAGGTGGGCGAGGACGATATCTTTGAGCCCATGCGGAGCCAGCGCCACGGCGGCATCGGCGGCCTGACGGTTCGAGAGGTGACCGTGCTTCGAGGAGATGCGGCGCTTCAGGCTCGCCGAGTAGGGACCTCGCCTCAGCCAATCTCGGTCGTGGTTCGCTTCGAGGATCACCGCCTCCGCCCCGCGCATGGAGCGTAGCACCTCAACACCGGCCTCCCCGAGATCCGTCGCCATCGACACGGCCCTAGCTTCGTCGGATACTCGGACTCCATAGGTCAGAGAATCGTGAGGGACCTCGAAGAAAGTTATGGTGAGGTCGCCTACCCTGCATTTCTCTCCGGCAGCCACCGTGCTCGCGCCAAGCGACTCGCCGACGCCTGGCGCGGCGAACACGTCGATGCCGCAGTCGCGCACCAGGGACCGGACGCCGCACGTGTGGTCGGTGTGTCCGTGGGTCAGAAGGACGGCTCTCACGTCGGCCATGTTCCTGCCGATACGGGCGAGGAGAGCCGATATGCGACGCCGCGAGAGTCCGGCGTCCACCAGTAGGCCGCCAGAGTCAGTCTCCATGTAGGTCGCGTTGCCCGAGCTTCCGCTCGAAAGGACACTCAGTCGCAAGTCATTCCTTCGCGTGGTTCGATCTGCGGGGACGAAGATCGTCCCGTTGAGATCTTAGCACGGTCAACTCACGCGCTGTTCTTGACCAGTTCTCCGTGGATGATGAGGCGTTTCTTGTAATCGGGCAGGGTGCAGGTCTGCAGGGAAACGAGCGACCTGCCGTCCATCGGCTCCATATTGTCCGGAGAGACTGCCACCTTCTTAGTTACGCGGTACAAGTACTTCTTATGCGCGGCGTCATGGAGAGTGACCCTATCCCCCTCCGTTAGCCGGTCGAGGTGGCAGAAGACGTAGGATGATCCGGTGCCAGGATACCCGATGTGGTGGCCAGCTATGTGCGTGTTCGCCCCCTTCTGCCACGGGAAACCCGTGACAGGGACGTGGACGACGGACTCCTTCAGCTTCTCCCCGGAGACCTCGTTGAAGATGGGTACTTTCTGAAGTCCCAGCTTCGGAACCGTCAGGTAGAGGGTCTTGTCCACAGGCCCGCCAGGGTCCCGGCCGAAATAAAAGGCGCGACCGACGGTATTGCGCCTATAGAGGAATCGCCTGAGACAGGTTCGTCGGGGCGAGTATCCGATCCCTTGTACCAGTCCTCGTACTTCGGCGTTCCTTTCTCCTTGAGTTCTTCGTCCGACAATACATCCTCAGGGAGTACCGTCTCCACCTCCTTTACGGAACTGACAGAGACGGAGCACGGTCAAACCTTCTTCACGGTCCGGGCTGATCCGACGCCGCCTCACTGCCGTAGAATCAGGGTATGCCGGACCGGGGACGACAGTATTTGATCCTTGCGGACGAGGATTTGATCTCCCTCATCGAGACGGGCGACGCCGAAGCGTTCGCCACGCTCTACGACCGCCACAGCCGGTCAGCCTTCTCTCTGGCGTACCGTATGATGGGAGATCGCCAGGCGGCCGAGGACCTGGCGCAGGACGCTTTTCTGAAGGTGTGGCGCAACGCGGCAAGCTACCGTGCGGAGCGAGGCAGCGTCAGGACCTGGGTTCTCTCCATAGTCCACAACCGGGGAATAGACCAGCTCCGCTCGACGGCGAGCCGGCGCAGGACACAGGAGAAGATCGAGGCTTCGGCGCCGCGGTCCCAGCCGAGCGAGGCCTTTTCTGAGACCTGGCGGAACTCGCAGCGAGATCAGGTCCGTGAGGCCATGGGCACACTTCCACCCGAGCAGCTGAAGATACTGGAGCTAGCGTACTTTTCAGGATACACCCACGTCGAGATTTCCGAGCTTCTCAGCCTGCCCCTTGGTACGGTAAAGGGCAGAATGCGTTTGGGACTGAAGAAGATCAGGGACTACTTCGACTCGAGAGACGTGGCGGTGCCGAGATGAGCGAGATGAACCACGAACGCTTCGAAGACCTCAAAGACGCCTACGTCCTCGACGCCTTGCCCGAGGACGAACGACGGAGCTTCGAGGAGTATATCTCGGCCCACCCCGAGCGGCAGGCCGAGATAGACGAGCTCGGTGCTGTAGCCGGCCTGCTCGCGTTCTCCCCGCACGAACAGGAACCATCTGCTGAACTCCGCCGCAGGGTCATGGATGTGGTTGAGGCCGAAGCGGAGCCTCGCCGCGCCAGCCGCAGGTCATTGTTTTCCAGGCTCGGTGACTATGTCGGCGCCCGGAGCCTCGCGCTTGGCGCGGCGGCACTGCTCGTTATCGGCCTATTGTCGTGGAATTTGCTGTTGCAGGAACAGGTACAGGACCTCCGAAGTCAGGCCCAGCAGAGCAAGACCATCGAGCTTCAGGGATCGTGGGCGGAACAGGGCACTGATGCGCAAGTAGCCTACATCGGCAAGAACCAGGTGATCCTGGTGGCCAAGAACATGCCTTCCGTGCCGGATGACCGGACGTGCCAGATCTGGGTCATCCACGACGGCGTACCCGATCCGAGCGGCCTCTTCCAACCAGAAGGGAACATGACCGCGGCTGCGATCACCAGTTCCATAAAGAAGGCCGACGCGATTGCGGTGACCGTCGAGCCCGCAGGGGGCTCGAAGAAGCCGACGAGCGATCCAGTCCTGATTACCGAACTCTAGCCGCTTCCGGGCACGTCCTCCGAGCTCGTCTGTGCGCCTTCGCGTGTCCCGCAAGGTGTTTATTATCGGCGACCGAGGGTAGTTAGTAGTCAGGGAAAGTCGCGAACAAGCGAGGCCGAAGGAGGATCTATGTCCGTAGCCAGAGTAACCGAACTGAGCGTCGTCTCGGAAACGAGCTTCGATGATGCAATCAAGCAAGGTGTGAGCCGGGCTACTTCCACGCTTCGCGGTATCGAGGGAGCCTGGATCAAGGACATGAACGTCCTGATCGAGAACGGCAACATCACCGGTTACAAGGTGAACATGGAAGTCACCTTCATCCTGGAAGACTAAATACGGAGGCTTCGCTCAGAGTCTTGCCCCGGCTGGGAAGCCGGGGCATTGTTTGTTCTCCGGAGGACCTGAAACCAGCGTTTTCATCGTAACTGTATACTGCACGGTCCGGCCAAGGGTTTGAGCGTCTACTCCGGGAGCGGGGAACTGGACCAATCTGCCGTCATTGCCGTCGTGACGATTCCGGGTCTTCTCGGAGGCTTTTTGGGACACCGGCTGCGCATCCCATCAGGAGCTTTTGCGGGCGCGATGGTCGGGGTTGGTACTGCCCTCGGCTTCCTCGGATTCCCGAAGGTCTCCGTGCCGCCGGTTGCTGGACAATCCTTGCAGGTGATGGTCGGCGTGATCGTCGGCCTGCGGATCACAGGCGAGTCGTTACGCTCGGGCGCAAGGTCACTAGTGCCCGCGATGTTAGTGGCGGCCATCTTTCTGGCCTCGGGCCTCGCCGCGGCCACGGCTGCGGTCTCCCTTACCGGGTTGTCCCCCACCACGGCCCTGTTCGCCGCTGCTCCCGGCGGGCTCACGGAGATGGCCTCGGTCGGTGCCAGCCTCGGGGCGGACGGGCCTGCCATCGCGGCGATCCACCTCTCGCGGCTGCTTCTGGTGCTCCTTGCCGCGAACCTCATCCTTGCCAGGATCGGACGTACGCGCCTACCCGAACAAGGCGATGCGCCGACATCCCCCAACCCAACATCCCGAGAAGGATTTCTGAAGCTCGGCGCCATAGCCGCAGCCGGGCTCGCCGGGGGGATTGTCGGGCTGGCACTCACACCCCTACCGGCCGGAGGCGTGGTCGGGGCGTTGGCCGGAGCGGGAGTGGTACGTGCTGTGACGGCCGGGCCCGTCCCTGAGCAGTGGTTCTCTTCGGCCGTGCAGGTTCTCAGCGGTGTGATCATCGGACTCGGACTCTCCGCGCAATTCTTCGAGGCGCTCTCGCAGCTCGCGGGCGCGGCCGTTCTGGTGAACCTGACCCAGATGGTGGTCTGGATCCTGGCCGGCTACCTGCTCGTCTGGCTCTTCAGGTTCGATCCTCGTACGGGGACCTTCGCATCCGCACCAGGCGGCATGGGTATACTGCTCTCGATCATCGGGGAGACCGACGCAGACCTTGTGACGGTGGCTTTCACCCACCTGCTCCGTCTGAGCACGACCATCGTCGTCGTGCCCGTCGTGGCTGCGGCGTTGTTCTGAAGAAGACTGTGGTAAGCCCAACACAATAGAGGTCTCGGCTCTGTGTCGTGTACAGGGAACGTGATCCGTCTAGGCTACCCTACGCAGAACCTGACGATGCCCACGGGCACGAACCGCACACTGCGGCTCGCGAGCCAGGACCAGGCTGGAAGGGGAGCACGCCTACCACGTGAAGAACCGAGACTGGCACACATTGCTCGCAGTGATGGTCGAGGCGAAAGTTAAAGAGCACGCGCCGTTGGGCGTCGAGATCGGATAACATCGGGGCACCACCCATCGAAGGAGGAAGCGACATGCACACAAACCCCGATACTCGCAAGATAAGAGACCTGCTACGGCGCGCGCACACCGTGGCGGTAGTCGGGCTCTCAGACAAACCGTACCGTACGAGTCACGCGATCGCCGGCGCGCTGCAGCAATACGGCTTCAAGGTCTTCGCGGTCAACCCCAACCTCACGGGTCCGGTTCTGGGCGAAGAGCCGTACGCGTCGCTCCAGGACATCACCACGGCAATAGATATCGTGGACGTGTTCCGGAGCAGCGAGAAGGTCATGCCAGTGGCAGAAGACGCCGTGGCATCGGGCGCGAAGGTACTCTGGATGCAGTCCGGCGTCATCAACGAGGAGGCGGCTGCCTACGCCGAAGAGCACGGACTCACCGTCGTCATGGATCGCTGCATCAAGGTGGACTTCGCAACCCTTATAGGCCCCACACACGCAGGCTCGCCGCTACGGCAGGGTGAGTAGCCGTCCGGCAGGAGAATGAATCGGTCACTACACCTCCTGCAGAAAAGCATCAGGAGCAGATACGCCATTCTTCCAGATTGAAGGAGCTTTTCTTGGGTGATGTTCAACCGCTGTTGATGTTCTTTTACGGCACGCTCAAGCGTGGACAGCGCAACCACGACCGTTACTGTCGCGGTGCATTGCGCGTCGAAGAGGCGAAGGTCCGAGGAGAACTCTACGATCTCCCCTTCGGTTATCCTGCGCTGGTCGTCCCGGAAGAGTCTATTCATGCCGTCGGAACCGAAGATCTAACCAGGGACATTCAGGAACAACTGCAGCCAGGCCGTGAGCGCGTACCGCAACTGGAGGGTCCGCGCGTCTCCGGTGAGATCTTGGCTTTCGACGATGCGGAGTCGCGCCTTCCACCCCTCGATCGCCTGGAAGGCTTCGACCCCGCCGAGGCGTCGAGCCACTACATGCGCGTGTTGCTCCCTGTCGAGACCGGCGAAAGTTTAGGCATCCTGGCGTGGGCCTATGTGGTCAAGGCGTCTTCGGGCACCTACCTGCCCGGAGGAAGCTGGCCACCGTAGCCGAAGCCTCAGGCGCTCCCCTCTCGGTCACCCTTATTCGATCGCCGGTCTATCTAGAGCGATTCAAATTGATCGGTCCTGATACGTAGCCGGGAGGCCGCCACC
>DASSJP010000534.1:0-6298 GCA_035691165.1 Rubrobacter sp. | reverse complement strand
TCTCCTGGATCAGCATCGCCCCGACCCTGGCAGCGTAATCGTCGTTGATGCCCACTGAACGCAGGACGCCGCCGTTGGCCTTGCGACCGCTGAAACCTGTGTCACGACTGTAGAAGAGATCGCCCATGTAGTATTCTTTCGGGCCTTCCACGGACGGACCGAGGTAGCGTCCGCCCATAAGGTAACCTTCTATGGTCTTCATCCTGATGGGATGCGTATGCGGCCCGCGCCTGACCGGGAAGTTGACGCACGCGCCGTCGAAGCCGCGGTCGTGAAGCGTCTCGAAGAGGGTCGCAGCGTGCAGGTCGTCGCGGTTCATCCGCCAGACGTTGTTGTGGAAGACTTTTATGGGGCCGCTCGCCATCACGGTCTCCGTCATGGCGCCGTAGACGACCACGCGCCGCTCGTCCTCGTCGTACCAGGCGTGCCCGACGATGCCGCTCCGGGCCGGCGCCTCGCCCGTGGCTATCGCCGCCGTCGCCGCCGGGGTTATGCTCGGGAAGACCGAGACCGCGTCCCAGACCGCCTCTCCCCTCTCCGCGATGGCGCCCAGGTTCGGCGCGTTCCCGTCGCGGATGGCCGACTGCAGAACGTCGGGCCGGATGCCGTCCAGCACGAAGAGCAGAGCAGGCCTTGGAGTATTGTTCTCATCAGTCGTCAAGACCGGCTAATTCTATCGCTTCGCGCTGTCAAAGGAGCGAACCATATTACGTGCGGTGGAAGAGCGGACCGAAGGGGATTCTCTGAGGATTATTTCTGGTGTGGGCTCTTACTGGCCGGCCGCCGGCGAGGCGCTCGACGGGGCACCCTGCGGCTGTGCAGCGGGTGAGGCTGATTCCTGTCCTCCACCTGCGGCCGGTGAGGCACTGGACGGAGCTGACTCTTGTCCCCCTCCAGCGGCCGGCGAGGCCGATGAATCAGCGCCTCCAGGGTTCCCGAAGACGGGTTGGTCGTTCCCGCTGAATGGGTTCGGGTTCTGCCGCACGCGGTCGACGAGGCTCGGCTGGTCCACACCCGTATCGACGCCGCCGCCTCCGATCGAAGGTGCTGCGCCCGTGCCGTCATAGCCGGCGGGATGGATGCCTGGTACGGCACCGTAAGGGCATTCGGCCCAAATGCCGCAAGACAGGCTGTTGCCGATAACTTTCTCTGCGCCCCACACAGCGCCCATGCAGATCACGAAAGCGATCGCCGCGGCCACCAGCCCTTTAATGAGGATCGAACGCCGTCTGAGGGTCGGCAGGTGCGAGAACCAGTCGAGCGCTGCCCTCATCCTGCCCATGAAGTTGTCCCTGAGCTCGGGGTGGCCAGGCACCGTGCTCTCGCCACCAAAACCTCCGGCCTTCTCTTGCCCGCGGCGCGACGAACGCAACTTGTTCGGCATCTGGCGTACGCGCCCTGTGGCGGCCTCGAGATAAGCCCTCAAGATAGACGTTGCTCCGGTGATGAACATGGCAGTCAGGGCGGCCCCGAGCAGCGTGCCGGCGACCCCGAATCGGGAGGTGAAAAGCGCCGCCCCGGCGGAGGCGAGGCCCGCAGCAGTGACATGGTGCACATTTACTATCGGATTTGAACTCTTGGCACTCACGGATGTTGAGACTATCAGCCGGTCCACGTAGTTTCAAAGGGTGCGCCGGACTTTTTCGTGAAGAATTTCTCATGTCCCGTGTTATGGCGGCGGAGACCACGACAAGGTTAGAATTTCCGGCAGGCGATCACTGGAGGGTGGCGAATGACGGAGCCTGACGACGCAATGTTCCCCGAACTCTTCGAGGTGATCCAGGCCTACGCACTTAAGGGCTACGATCACCAGGACAAGGCACTCCAGATCATCGCGGGAACCTACATCTTCATGTTCGAGAGGGAGGAGATGCCCGACGTCCGCCCCATTGTAGACGGGATCCTCGAAGAATATGATTACATCTTCACCACCCTGGAACGCGGCAACCTGGACCCCCTGAGCGTGGACGCCGTGGTACGGGTCGCCCTCTACAAAGACGAGTACACGGAGTGGGGAATCAACCGCCTGGGGCGCATCCTGGAGAGCCTCCACCGCCGCTCGCGCGCCGACGAGAACTACAGCGACTACGTCGAGGACTCAGCGGTCGTGATCCGTGGCCTGGAAAGCATCGTGGCAGGCTCGGCCCTGGAGGAGATCGTCGAAGGGAACGGCGCCTAGCTAGCCGCCACGACCTCGGGCATGAGGCCGCGCAGGAAGCGGCCCGTGTGCGACTCTTCGACGCGGGCGACGTCTTCTGGCGTGCCTGTCGCGACGACCTCGCCGCCTGCGTCACCGCCCTCGGGACCAAGGTCGACGACGTGGTCTGCGGACCGGATCACATCGAGGTTGTGTTCGATGACGATGACGGTGTTCCCAGCGTCAACGAGCCTGTGCAATATTGAGAGCAGCTTCTCGACGTCGGCGAAGTGGAGCCCCGTCGTCGGCTCGTCAAGGATGTAGACGGTCTTGCCCGTCGCCCTCTTTCCAAGCTCGCTCGCCAGCTTGACCCTCTGGGCCTCGCCGCCAGATAACGTGGTCGCTGGCTGCCCGAGCCTGACGTAGCCAAGCCCCACGTCTCTTAGAGTCTCCATGCGGCGTGAGATCGCAGGGACTGGCGCGAAGAACCCGCAGGCCTCCTCGACGGTCATGTCGAGGACGTCGGAGATCGACTTGCCCTTGTATGTGGCGCGCAGGGTCTCGGTGTTGTAGCGGCGGCCCTTGCAGACTTCGCACGGGACGTAGACGTCGGGGAGGAAGTGCATCTCTATCCGGATCTGTCCGTCACCGCGACACGCCTCGCACCGCCCGCCCTTCACGTTAAAAGAGAAGCGTCCAGGTTTGTAGCCCCGGATCTTCGCCTCGGGCGTAGAAGCGAAGAGTTGCCTTATGTGGTCGAAGACCTTGGTGTAGGTTGCGGGGTTGGATCGGGGGGTCCTGCCGATCGGGCTCTGGTCTATGTCTATGACCTTGTCAACGTCCTCGACGCCGCGCAGGCCAGCGTGACGCCCTGGACGGTGCTTGCCGCGGCTGACGGCGTTGGCGAGGGCCTTGTACAGGATCTCGTTGACCAGCGTGCTTTTCCCCGACCCCGAGACGCCCGTCACACAAGTGAACACGCCGAGCGGGAACTCCACGTCCACGCTCTTCAAGTTGTGCTCCATCGCCCCGAGCAAAGCTATCGTCCCTGTCGGCTCCCTCCGCTCCTCGGGGGGTTCTATGCGGCGCCGGCCTGCAAGGAAATCGCCGGTGACAGAACGCTCCTCGGCCTCTATGTCATCGACACTGCCTGTCGCGATGATCTCACCCCCGTGCACCCCGGCACCGGGACCGACATCGACGACGTAGTCAGCCGAACGGATCGTCTCCTCGTCGTGCTCGACGACGATGAGTGTATTCCCGAGGTCCCGCAGCTTCTCCAGCGTCGTAAGGAGCCGTCTGTTGTCTCTCTGGTGCAGCCCGATGGAAGGCTCGTCGAGCACGTACAGAACGCCGACGAGCCCGCTCCCGACCTGCGAAGCGAGCCTTATCCTCTGCGCCTCACCACCGGAAAGTGTCCCCGCAGAACGGCTCAAAGTGAGGTATCCGAGCCCCACGTCTACGAGGAAGCCGAGGCGCTCCCGTATCTCCTTGACCACCCGCTCGCCGATGATCCACTCCCGCGCGGTGAACTCGACGCCGTCGAAGAAACGCTGCGCCTCGGTAACGGACAGCTCCGTGAACTCGTAGACGTTCTTGCCCCCTACCGTCACGGCGAGGGCTTCCGGCCTGAGCCGCGCACCCCTGCACTTGGGGCAGGGGACGTGGCTCATGAACTCTTCGATCTTCTCCCGCCTGTAATCAGAGTCGGTCTCGGCGTAGCGCCGCTCAAGATTGCCGACGACGCCGTCGAACCTGGTCATGTACTGCCTGCGGCGGTTGTAGCGGTTCCGGTAGGAGACGTAGATTCGCTCGCCGTCCGTGCCGAAGAGGATGAGGTGCCTGTGATCGTCAGGCAGGTCGCGCCACGGGACGTCAAGGTCGATCCCGAACTTATCCGATAGAGCGCCGAGCACGCTCCTGTGGTACTCGGTCTGCGTGTTGGCCCAGGGCACGACGGCACCTTCGTTCACGCTAAGATCCTCGTTCGGGACGACAAGCGCGGGGTCTATCTCCAGCCGGCTCCCGAGCCCGTCGCAGCGGTCGCACGCCCCGTGCGGGCTGTTGAACGAGAAAGTGCGCGGCTGTATCTCCGCGATCGACGCGCCGCAGTTCGTACAAGTGAAGCTCTCCGAAAACAGCATCGACTCGCCCGAGCCGTCCTTCTCCACGGTCTCGATCAGGACGAGTCCCTCGGCCAGCTTCAGGGCGGTCTCGATCGAGTCCGTTAGGCGGCGCTCTATTCCGTCCCTGATCACCAGCCTGTCCACGACGACCTCGATGTCGTGCTTGTAGTTTCTGTCCAGCCCGAGGTCGACTGGAAGCTCGTGCAACTCGCCGTCCACCCTGACGCGCGCGTATCCGTCCTCAGCGAGGTCCTTGAACATCTTCCCGTACTCGCCCTTGCGCCCGCGCACGACGGGCGCGAGCACCATGAACCGCGTCTTCTCGGGCAGCGTGAGGACCTTCTCGACCATCTGCTGCGGCGTCGATGAGGCGACGGGGAAACCGCAGACGTGGCAGTGCGGCCTTCCTGCGCGGGCGTAGAGCAATCGGAGGTAGTCGTAGATCTCCGTCACCGTCGCAACCGTGGAGCGAGGGTTGTTGGACGTGGTCTTCTGGTCGATGGAGACCGCAGGAGATAAGCCATCAATGTGGTCGACGTCGGGCTTGTCCATCTGCCCGAGGAACTGCCTCGCGTATGCGGAGAGGCTCTCGACGTAGCGGCGCTGTCCCTCGGCGTAGATCGTGTCGAACGCCAGAGAGGACTTCCCGCTCCCCGAGAGCCCCGTCACGACAACCATCACGTCGCGCGGCAAGGAGACCGTTATGTCCTTCAGGTTGTGCTCGCGCGCCCCCCGCACGACGATCTGGTTATCCGCGATCTTTGCTCACCCCTCTTCTTCGGGACGCTCTCGGCAAGTATACGGCCCCCTGTTGGGAGGCCAAAGAACCAGTTTGACTTTCTCTGTATTTTAGCATCCGCAGGGTCCACTTCCGTGGCCGGGTTTGCGATTTTCGACCTTGGGGCTCAAAATGATACGCGCCGGTTACACCACGTTGCGAACGGAGTTTCCCGTGATCCTCAAGGACTTCTCCCGCATCCTCCTAGAGGAGTTGGATGCGGACTGCCCGCTCCCCGGCGACGCCACCAGGCAGGTGCGCGGGCTCGCGGTAGACGAGCCGGTGAAGGGTTGGATCTCCCCCGACGAAGTAGCCGTGACCGCCCGCGACACCCTCGACAAAGACTTCCTGGAAGGTGTCGCCACCACAGGCTCTCCGGCAATCGTCTGGCGTCTGGAAGGCGAGGCGCAGCCTGAGGTCGTAGAGAGGGCGGCGGCGCTCGGACTTGGCCTGTTCGTGCTCACCCCGGAAATGCCGCTCAGGCGACTCTTCGAGATCTTCTACCACGACGACGGTCTACTGCTCCTCTCCCACGGCGCGGGCCGGACGCTGCTGGAGAGCGCGGGCGGCGAGTCCACGGTCGAGAACCTGGCTGGCAGGATCTCAGGGATGCTCGAACGCTCCGTGGTCATAGAGGACCCCGTCGGGCGTTTGATCGCCAGCTCCCCCGGAAACGACCAGGACGAGAATCGTCTGCACGTGGCGCTCGAAGAGCAGGGTCTACGCGCGTCGAAGAGCTCGGGTATCGACGAGACACGCCGCGAGCGCCGCGACCGCTATGCCAGGCTTCCAGACGGCTACCTCTCCGTGCCCATCGAACGCTGGCGGATCGCGGACGGCGAGCTGTTCTGGACTCCTATCGGCACCGGCCCACCAGCAGGATACCTCTGGATCGACCTCGACGGAGCCCACCTTAAGCCCGAGGACGTTGTGCTCCTGTACTGGGCCAGACGCGTCCTCGAAGCCGAACTGGGCAAGGAGCGCATACGCCTGGAGACGGAACTTGGCGTGCGTGGCGACTTCGTGGACGACCTCGTGAGCGGCCACTACGGCTCGGTCGAGCTTCTCCTGCAGCGCGCCCGTTACCTCGGCGCCGACCTCGCCGGCGGGGCCCTGGTCATGGTCGTTGACATAGACGACTTCGCCCGTTACCTCGAACGCCGCAGACCGAAGGAGCCTGCCATCCAGGAGTTGAAGCGGCGCCTGGCCGATGCGGTGCGCCTGCAGACTCGCCAGCTTTTCTCGAACTTCCTACTC
>DASSJP010000533.1:0-2892 GCA_035691165.1 Rubrobacter sp. | reverse complement strand
ACCTGCTCCCACCCGCGCGCGGTAGAGCCTTGAGGGTTAGTGAGGCTCACGTCGTCTCGATGAAACCACAACCTCTTGATGGGTTCGGGGTTTCCCTTCATGAACTCGCCAAGCGCTAGTTGATACTGCTCGATCAGTTTGTCGACAAGATCATCCGCGGTTGCCATTCAAAGATCACCTCCATGGTTGGTACATCCTCATTCCCCTCGACAACATGAGATCATCCTACGTTATTCACCGTACATTGTGGAAGAGATCAGCCTGTTGAAAAAGGTACCGCTGTAAGCTAAGGGCATCTCCTGCGGTGTACCCGAATTACCTCACAAAACTCGGAACGGCCGGCTGCGGGCCGTCGGAGGTCGGCCACCTGAGCTGGTCTCCTAGGACCTTTCGCTCCGAAGGTCAGTAGCCGCTTGACGTTCTGCCCCGAAGCGATCATTAGGGCCTCCGTGTTCACCTTCTCGAGCCGCCTTAGCCTGAACCTCCTGAAACGGTGCCACTCCTTGGCCTCCGCGAACAAAGGTTCCACCCACACCGCGAGTTTGCGTAGGGACTTACGGTAGGCTTCGGTGTGGCGGTAGGCTCTGACCCTTTCTAGGCACTCCTCTCCGACGCTGCGGCTCACCCATCGCCCACTCGTGCTGTTCGTGCATTTGCTCTTGAGGGGGCACTCGTTGCAGGAAGAGGGCTTGGCACCGTACTTGACGTACCCTCCCCTGCGGTCGCGACCGAGGCGGTGCAGGGTCTCGCCTCGCGGACAGGTGTAGACGTCCCTTTGTGCGTCGAAGGCGAAGGTGTCCTTGGTGAACAGAGACGTGCGCTTTCCCTGGTCCGGCAGCGCGAGGTAGGCGCGGATGCCAGACTTCTCCACGCTCGCCAGGTTCTCCCTCGTGCCGTAGGCGGCGTCCCCCGTGACCGAGCGCAGCCTAAGGCGCCAGCGGAAGCGGCTCTTGAAGAGCATCTCCAGCATGGTGAGGCTTTCGTTTACCTCGACCGGGGTAACCAGGGCGTCGGGGTCTGTTATGCTCATCCTTAGGTCCGCCATCCGCCTGTAGCCCCACCTGACCACCCGCTCCTGGCGTCCGTTCCCGGCGATCCAGCGGTGCCGGCCTGCGTTCGTTTGCGTGAGCGTTTGCCTTTCTTGTCCCTCGGGTCCCACGACGGCAAGCCCGGATGGGATTCCGTCTAAGGATCGCGGCTCCTCCTCGAGGAACACCCCCGCCAGGTGCTCTCCGAGCCGGTGCTCCGCGAGCGCCCGCGACCCCGCCGAGTCCAGCGAGGCGTTGGCTTCCACCTTGGTTGCGTCGAAGAACAGCTCCTTGCCCCACACCAGCCCTGCCTTGAGGCACTCGTCCACGATCTTCTCGAAGAAGCGGCGGAAGACCGAAAGACCGTAGCGTTCCCTGATGCGGGTAAGGCTGGAGTGATCCGGCAGCGGTTCGTGGAGATCGTAGCCCAGGTACCAGCGCAAGGACAAGCGGTCGCAGACGATCCGCATGAGTTGCCTCTCGGAGCGCAGGTCCTCGAAGAACATCACTAGTTGAAGCTAGAAGAACACGACCGGGTCCACGGAAGGCCATGCTAGCGGCTGCGCGGGTTTCGTGTTCTCGCCATAAGCCCGTTTTTCAACACGCTGGAGTTTTCTGCGAAGTTCTCTCCTCGAGAGGATGCGCGGGCATTCAAGGTTCGCTATGATGCAAGAGATGGCTCTTGGGGAAGGGCCTCTTAGAAGGAGGAAGAAGATGCGCAAGACAGTGATGCTACTAGGGATGATGTTGCTGCTCGTCTTTATGCTCGCCGGAGCCGCCTTGGCGGTCACCAAGACGTGTAGCTCGGTGCCGTGTCTGGGAACGGACAAAAGAGACATGCTTCATGAGCGGGCCGGCACCGTACGTGACCGCATATATGGTCTCGGTGAGCGTGACATCCTCGACGCCAACAACTACGGCCTCGACAGGGACGTGTTGAGGGGCGGCAGGGAGCGCGACAAGCTACTCGCCGACGACGGCGATGGGCGCGACGTCCTAAGAGGCGGCAGGGGGCATGACCGGTGCTACGCTGATCGGGGCGACTTGACGATGCAATGCGAGGTGGTGGTGCGCTCCTCTTAGCGCTCAAGGATCTTGATAAGGAGCAGGGCTCGTAGCCAACCCTGCTCCTTCTTTTTGGCCGCGACGGGCTCTCCCCACCCAACCTTGACATTCCCTTATTCACCGCAGTGCGTGAAAGTGGTCAGCCTGTTGAAGAACTCCCTCTGTGCGCGCATTTGCCCCAGATTGGGTACCAAATACGCCGATCTTGGGGCTTTTCGAGCCCGATTTGTGGTCGCGATCGGCTCAATGCCGACGTTTTCTCCGAAAGACGGATATAGGATCTCGCAAGGAAGATGAGAAGGTTCGAGAAGTGCTCATCTGCACAATAGCGGATAAGGACTCCTCGCATGGAGCAATTCGTGTCCTCGACGAAGCAACAAGATTGAGCTCACGCTGGTGCAGGTCGATGCACCAACTGGGGCCTACCGTACTGGTCAGATGACGTTCCAGGTAGAGGGTGTCTCCGATGTGGACAGATCTCAGACCGTTCGCGCAGTTCGTGGAAGCGAGGGCTGGTACGGAGATGCTGATGCGGTACGCACGGCGAGCTATCCAAAGGGAATTGACCAGGGAGGCACTCGACCCGGGGCAACGGACGCAGAGAGAGGAAGGGAGTTGAGGCTCGACAAGCGGGACCATAGTGCCTTGATGCTCTGGGCCGCCGACTGCGCCGAGCACGCACTCTCGTACTTCGAGGAAAAGTACCCGGAAGACGACCGACCTCGGAACGCGATAGAAGCAGGGCGCGCGTGGACGCGCGGTGAGATTTCGATGAGCGAGGTGCGGGCGGCAGCACTCG